>NZ_JBQQCE010000060.1:0-29605 GCF_052245645.1 Streptomyces sp. KR55
CATCTCGACATGGCGGCGCGCGATCCGCGGCGCCCTGAAGCCGGCATTCGACTTCTCCCGCAAGGACACCAGGCCGGCCGCGCTGCCCGACACCGACGGCTACGAGCCGCCGGACCGCGAGCGGCACCCCGACTACCGGCCGACACCGCCGGCCGACCCGGACATGCCCCGGCAGGAGCGGGGCCTGCGCCCGGCCCGCCCGCTGAAGTACGCCCCGCTGGTGGACGGTTCCGCGGACGTGGCCGCCGGGACGTTCACGCTCACCTTCGCCTCCGGCGCGAAGGCCGGCGCCGCCTTCCTCGTCACCTCCGGCAACCGCACCGACGGGCCGTGGACGTACACCACCGAGGCCGGCAAGAGCATCTCCGACACCTGGAACTCGGCGTACTCCGGCGGCTCGTACGACCTGACCGTGCACGGCCCCAACGGCTTCCTGCGCGTCTTCAAGGGCCCGAACAAGGTGGCCGGCCCGGAGGTCACCGCCCGGCACAGGGGCGACGACATCGAGCTGACCTTCACCAACAGGGGATCCGGCACGGTGCAGCTGAAGGTGGCCGACGGCTACCGCGGACGGGCCTGGACCGTCCGTGTGCGCGGCGGCGCGACCGTACGGCAGACCGTCGACCTGGCGGTGAGCCGGCGGTGGTACGACCTCACCGTCACCTCCGATGCCGACCCGGCCTTCGTGCGGCGCTTCGCCGGGCATGTCGAGAACGGGCGTCCTGGCGTGAGCGATCCGGCGATCGGCACGGAGTAGGCGCTGGGCTCAGAGGGGGGTGAGGTGTCCTGGGCCGGTGTGCGGGGTCCGGGGTACCAGCGCTGCGCCCAGGCCGGGTGCGAGGAGAGCGGTCACCAAGGGGTCCGGGAGGTCCGGCTGGTGCGGGGCTGCCTCGTCCCCGGCCTTCTGCGCGGCCACCCGGCCTGCTGCGGTGCCGGGTTCCTGGGCGGTGACCGGTGTTGTGGCTGGGGGGTGGGTCGCGCTGCCCGGCGCTTGCGGGATGCCTCCCCCAGAGGGGGGACCCCCAGCGCCCGCCCTCCCCCACGCTCGGCTTCTCCCCCACGCTCGGCTTCGCTCGCGCGGGGGGACCCCCATGCGCGGGGGGACCCTCATCGCCCCCGCGGCACGACTGCCCGCGGTTGGGTGGGTTGGGCGGGACGGGCGCCGCGGCTCTCTGGGGCGTAGGACCAGGGCGACCGACAGGGACGCGGTTGCCGGGACCAGGGCAAGGAGGGTCAGGGCTGCGGGGAGGGGGAGTGGGGTGCCCGCGGCGAGGAACTCGGTTGCCGCTCCGTCGAAGGGCATGCCCGTGAGGTCGCCGCGCAGGTGGAGGAAGAACAGCAGGGCCAGCATCGAGCCGAGAGCCGTCGACAGGGCCGTCGTCGTGGCCGAGAAGGCCATCTGGCGGGCCGGGCCGAGGCCGATCGCCGAGAGGCCGTCGCGCGGCCGGGTGCAGGGATCGGTGCGGGCGACGGCCACCGCGAAGTGGACCGTGGCGGCCGCCGGCACCGCACACCAGGCCAGCCGGAGGACGGATGCGGCCGGCGTGTCCGGGTGGCTCATCGCGTGGCCGAGGGTGCACAGCAGGAGGAAGCCGGTCCCGGCCGACGCCGCAGCCACCAGGAGACGGCGCAGCTGGACGGCCGGGTGGGCGCGGCGGGTCAGACGGAGAGCGAGCACGCGGCTCGGCCTTCCGTCTCGGGGACCGGCGGCAGGTGCACGGTGTTCACGCGCCGCCCGTCGAGAAGGGACACCGTGCGGTCGGCGAGGGCCGCGGTTTCCGGGTCGTGGGTGGCCAGGACCACGGTGATGCCGTGCGAGCGGGCCGCCGTGGTGAGCGTACGCAGCACGTGCCCGCGGTCGGCGCGGTGCAGCGGGGCGGTGGGCTCGTCGGCGAACAGGACCGTCGGGGAGGGGGCCAGCGCACGGGCGATGCAGACCCGCTGCCGCTCGGCCTGACGCAGTTGGTGCAGGCGCCTGCGGGCGCTGTCGCCGACGTCGAGGCGCTCCAGCCACTCCAGGGCGACCGTCTTGGCGCGTCGGCGGCTGGTGCCGCGCAGCATCAGGGGGAGCGCGGCGTTCTCCCAGACGTTCAGCTCGGGGACGAGGACGGGGGCCGGGTCGATCCAGCCGAAGCGGTCGCGGCGCAGCCGTTCCCGGGCGAGGGGACCCATCCTGTGCACAGGGACGCTGTTGAACCACACCTCGCCGCTCCCGGCCCGCAGCAGTCCGGACAGGCAGCCCAGAAGCGTGCTCTTGCCGCTGCCGCGCGGGCCGCTGACGGCGAGGATCTCGCCCTCCTGGACGCCGAGCGAGACGCCTTGCAGCGCAGGAGAGCCGTCGTGGTGCTGGAAGTGCAGGGCGCGTGCCCAGAGCACGTCGTTGTCCGGCGGGGCCACCATGGGCGTACTCCTCAGTTGATCCGCTTTCCTGTGCCAAGTCCCCCAAGCGGGGGAACGAAGGCTGGGCCGATCGGTCACTGGCACGCTAGGTACTCAACGGAGCCGGGCCGGACAGCACACAGCCCCGGGCCGCCGTTTCTCACTCGAACGGACGGCACCGGGGCCGTAGTTGATCACAGCGTCAGTTGATCAGAGCTTTGTCCACGCCTCCGTCAGCGTCGCGCGCAGGATCTGCTCGATCTCGTCGAACGTCTCCTGGTTGGAGATCAGCGGCGGGGCGAGCTGGACGACCGGGTCACCGCGGTCATCGGCACGGCAGTACAGGCCGTTGTCGAAGAGGGCCTTGGACAGGAAGCCGTACAGGACGCGCTCGGTCTCCTCCTCGTTGAAGGACTCCTTGGTCGCCTTGTCCTTGACCAGCTCGATGCCGTAGAAGAAGCCGTTGCCGCGGACGTCGCCGACGATCGGCAGGTCGTGCAGCTTCTCCAGGGTGGCGCGGAAGGCGCCCTCGTTGTCGAGCACGTGCTGGGTGAGGTTCTCGCGCTCGAACAGGTCGAGGTTGGCGAGGCCCACGGCCGCGGAGACCGGGTGGCCGCCGAAGGTGTAGCCGTGCAGGAAGGTGTTGTCGCCCTTGTAGAACGGCTCGGCCAGGCGGTCGGAGATGATGCAGGCGCCGATCGGGGAGTAGCCCGAGGTCATGCCCTTGGCGCAGGTGATCATGTCCGGGACGTAGTCGAACTTGTCGCAGGCGAACATCGTGCCCAGGCGGCCGAAGGCGCAGATGACCTCGTCCGACACGAGCAGCACGTCGTACTTGTCGCAGATCTCGCGGACCCGCTGGAAGTAGCCGGGCGGCGGCGGGAAGCAGCCGCCGGCGTTCTGCACCGGCTCCAGGAAGACGGCCGCGACCGTGTCCGGGCCCTCGAAGAGGATCTGCTGCTCGATCTGGTCGGCGGCCCAGCGGCCGAAGGCCTCGGGGTCGTCGCCGAAGATCGGGGCGCGGTAGATGTTGGTGTTCGGGACCTTGTGCGCGCCCGGGACGAGCGGCTCGAAGGGGGCCTTCAGGGCCGGCAGGCCGGTGATGGACAGGGCGCCCTGCGGTGTGCCGTGGTAGGCGACCGCGCGGGAGATCACCTTGTGCTTGGTGGGCTTGCCGGTGAGCTTGAAGTACTGCTTGGCGAGCTTCCAGGCGGTCTCGACCGCCTCGCCGCCGCCGGTGGTGAAGAAGACCTTGTTGAGGTCGCCCGGCGCGTGGTGGGCCAGGCGCTCGGCCAGCTCCACGGCCTTGGGGTGGGCGTAGGACCACACCGGGAAGAACGCCAGCTCCTGCGCCTGCTTGAAGGCGGTCTCGGCGAGCTCGACCCGGCCGTGACCGGCCTGGACCACGAACAGACCCGCGAGACCGTCGAGGTAGCGCTTGCCCTTGTCGTCGTAGATGTAGGTGCCCTCGCCCCGGACGATGGTGGGAACGGGGGAGTTCTCGTACGAGGACATGCGGGTGAAGTGCATCCACAGGTGGTCGTACGCGGAGCGGCTGAGGTCCTTGGTACTCACGGTTATCGGGTTCCCCACATATAGGTCTGCTTCTTGAGCTTGAGGTAGACGAAGCTCTCGGTGGAGCGCACGCCGGGCAGGGCCCGGATGCGTTTGTTGATGACGTCCAGCAGGTGGTCGTCGTCCTCGCAGACGATCTCGGCGAGGAGGTCGAACGAGCCCGCGGTCATCACCACGTACTCGACTTCCGACATGCCGGTCAGCGCGTCGGCCACGGACTCCGTGTCGCCCTCGACGTTGATCCCGACCATCGCCTGCCGGCGGAAGCCCACGGTGAGCGGGTCCGTGACGGCGACGATCTGCATCACGCCCTGGTCGAGCAGCTTCTGGACGCGCTGGCGCACAGCCGCCTCGGACAGGCCCACGGCCTTGCCGATGGCGGCGTACGGCCGGCGGCCGTCCTCCTGGAGCTGTTCGATGATGGCGAGGGAGACGGCGTCCAGCTGCGGACTGCCGTTCCTGGGATCGCGAGAGGACTCGCGGGAGGACTCACGGATGTCGCGTGAGTTCCTCTGGTCTGCGCTTCGACTGGCCACAAGCTCACTCTGCACGAGGACTCGTCGGTTTCGCAAGGCCGGATCGATGAAATTCGTTGTTTATGAGCTTGAAGCTTGCGGATTTCGCAGATCTGGCGTGTCGGGGGGTGTTGAAACCGTGGGCTTACGGATTAGGGTGGGTGTCTCAGTGATTGGACACCCGAACTTGGAGGGCCGGCAGTGAGCACCGAGCTGCGTCGTCTGCGCAACTACATCGACGGGGAGTTCCGGGACGCCGCCGACGGACGGACCACCGAGGTGGTGAACCCCGCGACCGGCGAGGCGTACGCCACCGCGCCGCTGTCCGGGCAGGCCGACGTCGACGCCGCGATGGCGGCTGCCGCCGCCGCGTTCCCGGGGTGGCGGGACACCACGCCCGCCGAGCGGCAGAAGGCCCTCCTGAAGATCGCGGACGCGTTCGAGGAGCGCGCCGAGGAACTGATCGCGGCCGAGGTGGAGAACACGGGCAAGCCCATCGGGCTGACCCGCTCCGAGGAGATCCCGCCGATGGTCGACCAGATCCGCTTCTTCGCGGGCGCGGCCCGGATGCTGGAGGGCCGCTCGGCCGGTGAGTACATGGACGGGATGACCTCGATCATCCGCCGTGAGCCGGTCGGCGTCTGCGCGCAGGTCGCGCCGTGGAACTACCCGATGATGATGGCCGTGTGGAAGTTCGCCCCGGCGATCGCCGCGGGCAACACGGTGGTGCTGAAGCCCTCGGACACGACCCCCGCGTCGACGGTCCTGATCGCGGAGATCCTCGGCTCGATCCTGCCCAAGGGCGTCTTCAACGTCATCTGCGGCGACCGCGAGACCGGCCGCATGATGGTCGAGCACCCGACCCCGGCGATGGCCTCCATCACCGGTTCCGTGCGCGCGGGCATGTCCGTCGCCGAGTCGGCCGCCAAGGACGTCAAGCGGGTCCACCTGGAGCTGGGCGGCAAGGCGCCGGTCGTCGTCTTCGAGGACACCGACATCGCCAAGGCCGTCGAGGACATCTCCGTGGCGGGCTTCTTCAACGCCGGGCAGGACTGCACGGCCGCCACCCGCGTCCTCGTCCACGAGGCGATCCACGACGAGTTCGTGCAGGCCCTCGCCAAGGCCGCCGCCGACACCAAGACCGGCCAGCCGGACGACGAGGACGTGCTGTACGGCCCGCTGAACAACCCCAACCAGCTCAAGCAGGTCGCCGGCTTCATCGAGCGGCTGCCCGCCCACGCCAAGGTCGAGGCCGGCGGTCACCAGGTCGGCGACAAGGGCTACTTCTACGCCCCGACCGTCGTCTCGGGCCTCAAGCAGGACGACGAGATCATCCAGAACGAGGTCTTCGGCCCGGTCATCACCGTCCAGTCCTTCACGGACGAGGACCAGGCCACCGAGTGGGCCAACGGCGTCGAGTACGCCCTCGCCTCCTCCGTCTGGACCAAGGACCACGGCCGCGCGATGCGCATGTCCAAGAAGCTCGACTTCGGCTGCGTGTGGATCAACACGCACATCCCGCTGGTCGCCGAGATGCCGCACGGCGGCTTCAAGAAGTCCGGTTACGGCAAGGACCTCTCGGCGTACGGCTTCGACGACTACACGCGGATCAAGCACGTGATGACGTCGCTGGACGTGTAAGTCGCCGGTTGAACGTGGCCCCGGACGGAGGACGGACCGTCCGGGGCCGCGGTGTGTCCGCCCCGCGTCGGCCGTGATCGGCAAGGTGTCCGGGCTGTGCGGGTCGGCTCGCCGCAGCGTCCACTGTCACGCCACCGGCGTCGGCGGCATGCTGCCGCAACGGCCCTGCTCAAGACGTCCGCGCTCTCCCGCCGTTCCCTGATCGCGCGCTGCGCGGCCGGCCGCCTGGCCGGATGGCAGCAACGCATCGCCGGGGTGAAGCTTGGAGCTGAAGCGAGCAAGGGAGGCGCGGTGGGCAACCTGGTCGTCGTAGGAGTGGACGGCTCGTCGTCGAGTCTTGCCGCGGTGGAGGCGGCCGCCCGGGAAGCGCAGCGGCGCCGTGCGGAGTTGCGGGTGGTGCACGCCTTCAGCTGGCCGGTGAGGCCCATGTATGCGCCGCTGGACCCGTCGCCGCTCAATCGTGTGGTGACGGAGGCGGCGCAGCGTGCCCGGAGCGTGACGCCTCAGGTGGAGGTCAGCGAAGCCGTGGTGACCGGCGACGCGGTGGCGGTGCTGGAGGCTGAATCGCGCGCCGCGGATCTGGTGGTCGTCGGCCCCCGGGGTATGGGGGGTTTCATCGGGATGCTGCTGGGGTCGACGGCGGTGTCCCTGGCCGCCCACAGCCAGTGTCCGGTGATGGTGGTGCGCGGGGAGCCGGAGGGCGCCGGGCCGATCGTGCTGGGTGTGGACGGATCCCCTGAGGGCGAGAAGGCGGTCGATTTCGCCTTCGCCGAGGCGGCGGTGCGCGGGACTGAGATCGTCGCCGTGCACGCGTGGATGCCGGACTATGCGCCGGCTGGTACGGGCGCCGAGAGCGGGGAGCGTCTGGTGGCCCAGGCGCTCGCCGGTCGCACGGAGAGATATCCGGACGTCACGGTCAGGCACGAAGTGGCGAGCGGTGAGACCCGCGAGGTGCTGATCGAGGCGAGCAAGACCGCCCAGCTCATGGTCGTCGGAGCCAGAGGGCGCGGAGGTTTTGCCGGGTTGCTCATGGGTTCGGTGAGCCAGGCGTTGCTCCACCACGCACACTGTCCCGTCACCGTCGTCCGCGGCAGGGCATGACGGCGTAGGCCGCCCCCGGTTGTCACGACGCCTTGCGGGCATCCTCAAGGCTGTGCACCATCAGGGTCCACAGCACGAAGACGTCCAGGGCGACGATGAGCATGGCCCACAGCGGATAGACCGTGAAGAACAGCATCTGCGCGATGAGGTTGAGGACGACCAGGGTGATCGCCACCGGTCTCGCCCACGCCTGACCCGTCATCAGTCCGATGCCGGTGAGAATCTGCAGCACTCCGATGATGAGGTGGATCCAGCCCCAGGAGCTGAGATCGAAGACCAGGACGCCCGATCCGGTGTCGGCGAAGACGACGTCTCTGAAGAGCGCGGCCAGGCCCTCGATCAGATTGAACGCGCCGATCACCAACAGCATGACGGCGGCGAAGAAGGTTCGCCTGGTCCAGGGTGTCGGAGTACGCGCGGTGTGCATGGGTGCGGTCTGGGACAAGGCGAGCTCCAGGGTGATGAGTTGAGGCAATCCGTCACCAGCTTGACTGTTCGCCCCGCCACCGCCTCTTGGGCGCGTCGAACAGGTGACGGCACGCCGCCTGTGCGGTGGCCGCCATCAGACGAAGACGACGTTGGATGCCGCTGGGGCCGACAAGGAACCTGCGCGGTGAGGGATGCCCGTCGTGGAGTCGACGTCCAACCATGTGACGTCGCCTGAGCGCTCGTTCGCCGCGTACAGACGCGTGCCCGACGGGTGCAGGACCAGATCGCGCGGCCACCGCCCCCCGCACGGCACCGATGCAACCAGGTCCGCCCGCTCGCCGACCGCGTCGAGGGCGAGAACGGCGATGGTGTCGGGGCCACGGACCGCCGCCCACAAGTGGCGGCCGTCGTGTGAGACGACCGGCGCCGACGGAGACACGGCAGCGTCGGTACCGTCCGGGAACAGCGAAGTCGCCCGCACCGGATCGAGCACCCCGGCAGTGGCGTCCCAGCGGCATACGGTGAGGGTGGGCTCGAGTTCGCCGAGGACGTAGGCATGGCCTCCGGCCGGGTGGAAGGCGAGGTGACGCGGTCCGGTGCCGGGCGGTAGTGCGGTCTCCCCGTGCAGCGTCAGCTTGCCCGCCTGTGCGCCCAAGGAACAGATCCGCACCGAGTCGGTGCCGAGGTCGACACTGAGCACCCAGCGTCCGGAGGGATCGGGAAGCACCTGGTGCGCGTGCGGGCCCAACTGGCGGGCAGGGTGCGGCCCTCCGCCCTCGTGGCGCAGCACGTGGCTGGGGGTCTGCGGGGTGCCGTCGGCGGCGAGCGGCAGCACGGTGACGCTGCCGGAGTCGTAGTTGGCGGTCAGCAGGTGACCGTGAGCGACCGCGAGATGCGTGGGTGCCTCCCCGCGCACGGCCACGGGTGCGCAGATCGGGCGGGGCACCGGACCGGCGATGTCATAGGCGGCGACCGCCCCCTGTGCCGTCTCGGAGACGGCGTAGAGGACCGGGCCCGCCTCGGTGTGCCCGACGGCGAGATACGACGGGTCGGCCACGGAATCGACAACGCCGGTTTCGGTCAGCGCCCCGGTCACCGGATCCACGGCGGCCACCATGATTCCGCGCCCGCCGGCTGAGGTGAACGACCCGATGAAGGCTTGCCCTGTGCCCTTGTCACCCACAGCGTCCTCCACCCTTCCTCGCGCGAAGCCCGACGCTAGCAGGGGGTTCCTCGCTGCTGCGGCAGGCGATGCGGGTGTGTGGCGTGTTCAGCAGAGTGGCCGTAGGCGTCCGCAGGCGGTCCGATTCAGCGAGGTGGTCCTGCCGCCGGTGCGGTCGGGTCGCGAGCCGACTCAGCCCTTGGCACAGTGGCAGGAGTGAGCGGCTGTTGCGGGCCGCCGGATGCCAGGGGCCGGTTCGAACCGGCAAGCCGCTGGTGCGGCGGTGGTACGCCTACAGGAAGGACAGTCAGGTGAGGGCGTTCGTGATGAAGGAGATCGGGCGGGTGGGCTTCATGGAGAAGCCCGTTCCGCAGCCGGGCCCGGGCGACGCTGTCGTCCGGACGACGAGGGCCCTCATCTGCACGTCCGATTCCCATACCGTCCAAGGTGGCATCGGTCCGCGGGAGAACCTGACGCTGGGCCACGAAGCGGTAGGCATCGTGCATGCCGTGGGCAGCGAGGTGAAGGACTTCCGTCCCGGCGACCGTGTGCTGGTCGGCGCCATCACCCCCGACTGGGGTGACCTGGCCTCTCAGAACGGGTATCCGTCGCAGTCCGGAGCACCGCTCGGAGGCTTCAAGTTCGCGAATTCCAAGGACGGGGTCTTTGCCGATTATTTCCACGTGAACGAGGCCGACGCCAATCTCGCGAAAATCCCCGACGCCATCAGTGATGAGATGGCGGTCTACTGCGCCGACATGCTCTCGACCGGCTTCATGGGGGCGGAGAAGGGGAACATCCCGATCGGCGGAACTGTGGCTGTTCTCGCCCAGGGCCCGGTGGGTCTGATGGCGACTGCAGGGGCCAGGCTCCGCGGTGCCGGCCTGGTCATCGGGGTCGAGTCGGTTCCCGACCGGCAGAAACTCGCGCGTACGTACGGTGCGGGCGAGATCGTGGACTTCACCAGTGAGGATGTCGTCGAGCGGATCCTTGAACTGACACGGGGCGAGGGAGTCGACACCGCCATCGAGGCGCTCGGCGCGGATGCGACGTTCCAGACCGCAGTGAAGGTCACCAAGCCCGGGGGCACGGTCTCCAACATCGGCTATTTCGGAGACGGGGAATTCGTGCGCATCCCCCGGGTCGAGTGGGGCGTCGGCATGGCCGACAAGACGATCGCCACGGGACTGTGCCCTGGCGGCAGGCTCCGCATGGAGCGACTACTGCGGGTGCTGGAGAGACAGCTTGTCGACCCCTCGCACATGACGACCCATGAGTTTCGCTTCGACGACATGGAGCGGGCTTTCGAGGTCTCCGACAAGAAGCTCGAAGACGTCGTGAAAGTAATGATCACTTTCTAGCCGGGCTTATCGGGTCGCCGGCCGGCGGCGCTGCGAAAAGAGAGACGGCATGCACGATCCCGACCCCCCCTTCCGCCCGGTTCGCAGGCGGCACGGCTATCTGCCACTGGAGGATCTCGGCCTCATCGGTGACGGTGCGACGGCTGCGCTGGTCGGGCTGGACGGTTCCATTCCGTGGATGTGCCTGCCCCGCTTCGATGCCGAACCGCTGTTCTGTGGCTTGCTGGACCAGGCACGAGGAGGGCACTTCACCCTGGCACCGGAGAACCTGGTCGAGGCGCGGCAGCGTTACGAGCCCGACACCGGCGTACTGACAACGGAGTTGCGCAGCGCCGACGGCCTGGTCCGCGTCACCGATGCGCTGGTCCTGCGCTCTGGGGCCGACCTCACCGACGACGCCTCCGCTGACCGGGCCGAGCTTGTCCGTTCGGCTGTGGTCCTGCACGGGAACGTACGCCTGCGGATGGACCTGGAGCCCCGGGGCGGCGGGCAGGCCCAGGCGTTGTTCAGCGGGCTGGACGTACGGCCGTCCCGGCGCCCTGACCTGCGGCTGCACCTGCGCTCCAACCGTCCCCTGACCGGCCTGCACAGCACTCATGACCTCCGGCAGGGCGAACGTCTCGATCTCGTGCTGTCCTGGGGCCGCTTCCATCGCCACCATCGGTTCGACACCGACGCGATGCTGCGGGGCACCGCCGACGCGTGGCGCCGCTGGATGCGGCATTTCCAGTACCACGGCCCGGAAGAACCGCTGGTCCGACGGGCGGCCATCACACTGAAACTGTGCGACGACTGGGCCAACGGCTCGCTCGTCGCGGCCCCCACCTCCTCCCTGCCCGCACCGATCGGCGGGATCCGCAACTGGGATTACCGCTATGCCTGGATCAGGGATGCGGCCTTCGCCGTGTTCGCGCTGCGCCGCATCGGCTTCGAGGGTGAGGCCGACGCCTTCCTCGGATGGGTCCTCGACGCATTCGAGTACAGCCGGCGGCCCCGGATCATGTACGCCCTCGACGGCAGCCCGGTGCCCGACGAGGTGGAGGATGCCGAGCTGGAGGGCTATCAGCGCTCCGCCCCGGTGCGATGGGGCAACGGCGCAGCCGACCAGCGCCAGCACGACGTCTACGGCGAGATCCTGGACTGCGCCGACCAGTGGCTGCGCTCCGGCGGGGACATCCAGCCCCCGCTGTGGGCCAGCCTGGCCGGGCTGGCCGACGCCGCAGGACAGGCGTGGCGACAGCCGGATCAGGGGATCTGGGAGGTACGCAACGAGGGCCGGGTGTTCACGTATTCGGCGGGGATGTGCCAGGTGGCCCTGGACCGGGCTGCGACGATCGGTGAGCGGCTCGGCTTGCCCGGGAACGTCGCCATGTGGCGGGCCTCGGCCGAAGAGTTGCGCCGGCTCATCCTCGAGAGGGCCTGGGACGAGGAGGCGCAGAGCCTGAGCGTGCATCTCGACGGCGGCGGCGCTGTCGACGCCAGCCTGCTCGCGCTTCCGCTGCGCCAGGTCGTCCCCGCGGATCACCCGCGGATGGTGGCCACCGCCACGGCCGTCGCCGAACGCCTGTCGGCCAGCGGGGGCCTGCTCTACCGCTATCTGCACAAGGAGTCACCCGACGGCCTGGCCGGCGACGAGGGCGCCTTCGTGCTGTGCAGCTTCTGGCTGGTCGACAACCTCATCGGCCAGGGCCGGATCGAAGAGGCCGAGGAGTTGTACGCCTCGTTGTGCGCCCGAGCGAGCCCGCTGGGGCTGCTGTCGGAGCAGATCGACCCGTCCACCGGAGAGTTCATGGGCAACTTCCCCCAGGCATTCAGCCACATCGGGATCACCGCCAGCGGTGTGAACCTCGCCCGAGCGAAAGCAGGCCTCAACGCATGATCAACCGGCTCGCGATCTTGGGCGCGACAGGTGACCTCAGCGCACGCTACCTGCTGCCGGCCCTGGTCGCGCTGAGGGCGACAGGAGACCTCGGCGACCACTTCCGGTTGACCGGCGCGAGCCGGGAGGACTGGGACGACGAACGGTACCGGGAATGGGTGACCGCGCAGATCGACCGCCACGGTGGGCACTGTCCAGCCGACGCCAAGGCAGCGATCGCGGACGCGACCCGCTATCAACGGGCCGATGTCACCAACCCCGCCGACATCGCCTCGGTCGTCGCCGGTGAGGGCCCCGTCGCCGTCTACCTCGCCCTCCCTCCGGGCCTCTTCCCCGTGGTGGTCTCCGCGCTGCACCGGGCGGGCCTGCCGGAGGGCAGCCGGATCGTGCTGGAGAAGCCCTTCGGCGAGGACCTGGCCGGCGCACAGGAGCTGAACCGGCTGCTGGCCGACCTCGTCCCCGAGCAGGCCGTGTTCCGGGTCGACCACTTCCTGGCCATGACGACCGTCCAGAACGTGCTCGGCAGCAGACTCGCCAACCGCGTGCTGGAGCCCATCTGGAACAGCACCCACATCGCAGAGGTGGACATCGTCTGGGACGAGACCCTCGCACTGGAAGGCAGGGCCGGCTACTACGACACCGTCGGGGCGCTCAAGGACATGGTGCAGAACCACCTGCTGCAGTTGCTCTGCCTGGTGGCCATGGAACCGCCCATCACCCTCGGCGAGCGCGACCTGCGCGACCGGAAGGTCGATGTGCTGCGGTCCGTGCGACTCCTCACCGAAGACGACGTCGTACGCCGCACACGCCGCGCACGCTATCTGGCCGGCCGGATCGGAGACCACGACATTCCCGCCTATGCCGACGAGGAAGGCGTCAACCCGCGGCGCCGCATCGAGACTTACGCCGAGGTGGAGCTGGAACTGGACAGTTGGCGCTGGTCGGGAACAACCTTCCGGCTGCGCAGCGGCAAAGCACTGCGTGCGGACCGCAAGGAGGTCGCGGTGCGCTTCCGGTCCGTGCCTCATCTGCCCTTCGGCCACAGCGGAGAACCCCGCCCCAACGTGCTCCGCTTCGGGCTCGAACCGGAAGGCCTGACCTTCGACCTGACAGGCATCGGCTCCCACCCCAACACCCTCGCCCCGCTGTCGCTGACCGCGCAGTTGGAACCACCCCACCTCCCCGCCTACGGCCGGCTCCTGCTGGACGTCCTCAACGGGGACCCTGCCATGTCCATCCGCGGCGACGAGGCCGAAGAGGCCTGGCGGGTCCTGACACCCGTACTGAGCGCATGGCAGAAGGATCTCGTTCCGCTCGAGGAGTACCCGGCGGGCTCCGACGGGCCGCCTCCCCGGCCGTCCGGAAGCGGGCAGCAGCGGCGCGGTGAGCTGCTGCATGCTGAAGCGGCGCCGCCGGGCGATGCGCCCTGAGAGCACTGTGATGCCCCGCGGCGCTGAGCGTCGACCCCCGTGCATCGTGGTCACAGGCGTCGCCGGGATCGGCAAGAGCACGGTGGCCCGCCTGCTCGCGGAGCGGCTGAGCGTCCCCTTTGCGGAGGGTGACGACTTCCACTCCCCGGCCGGGATCGCCAAAATGTCGGCCGGCACTCCGCTCGACGACGCGGACCGGCAACCTTGGCTGGAGTCCATCGGGCGCTGGTTGCACGAGCGCGACGCAGCGGCCAGCGGCGGTGTGGTGACCTGCTCCGCGCTGAAGCGACGCTACCGGGACACACTGCGAGCGGCCTGTCCGGATGTCTTCTTCCTGCACCTGACAGCCGGCCGCGAGCTGCTGGCAGACCGGATCAGCCGGCGCAGCGGCCACTTCATGCCGATATCGCTGCTCGACTCACAGCTTGCCGCGCTCGAACCGCTCGGCCCGGACGAGCGAGGGGCCTCGCTGGACGCGGGCCCGGATCCCCACACCATCGTCAACGCGGCGGTGGACCTGCTGTCGTGGCAGGTCCGTGGGAAGCCCGATTGATTCCGCGGGCAGGGCCCGGAAGTGTTTTGAACATGTTCAATTCCAGGCGTACGCTCCCGCCATGAGCGACAGAGCCGCCCTGTTGAAGGGCATCCGCGTCTGGCTGGTCTTCTTCATCGTCTGCCTGGTGCTCAGCGGCGCCACGGCCTTCCCCCTCGTCCACGAACTTCGCTGGACCGAGGACCTGTTGCGGTCCCTGTCGGTGCAGGAGCACCTGCCGGGGCTGATGGACTGGATCGAGCGAGTACGACGCGGGATCGACACGGCCGACGCCGAGTACCCCTTCCTCCTGTACGGCACGGACTGGCTCGCCTTCGCGCATCTCGTCATCGCGGTCGCCTTCTACGGCCCCTACCGCGACCCGGTCCGCAACATCTGGGTCGTCGAGTTCGGGATGATCGCCTGTGCCGGCATCATCCCGCTCGCCCTGATCTGCGGACCGATCCGCGACATCCCCTTCTGGTGGTCGGTGATCGACATGTCGTTCGGCGTCTTCGGGGTGATCCCGCTGTACGTCGTACGGAAGAAGATCAAGCGGTTGGAGGCGCTGACGGCGCCGTCCACGCCTCCAGCCGCTGTCGCCGTCAGCGGTTGAACGCGGGGAAGGCGAAGCGCCGGGCGATGGCCTCGCCGTCGCCCCGCGCGTCGGTCGAGTTGACGGAGTAGACGACGGTGCGCGACAGGTCGCGGGTGGCGGCGACGACCGTGTGGTAGCCGGGGCGGGAGCCCGTCTTGGCCCAGACCGTCCGGCCGTTCAGCTCGAACGGCGAGAACGGCGCCCCCATCGTGGCGTCCACCGCGTCCGGCACCGCGAACATCTCCTTCAGCTGCGGCTCGGGCACGACATGCCCGCTGAACACGCCCACCAGCAGCCGTTCGAGGTCCGCGGTCGTCGAGATCATGTCCCCGGCCGCCCACCGGTCGGACATGTTCCAGTCGGTCACGTCCACCAGCTTGCCGTCGATCCGGTCGTACCCCCGGTTGTGCGGCCCGTGGACCCGGGGATCCGGGCCGGCCGGGAACGACGTGTGCCGCATGCCGAGCGGCCGGAAGATCCGTACGGCGGCCTGGTGGGCGTACGCGTCGCCGGTGACCTTCTCGATCAGCATGCCGAGCACGGTGTAGTGGATGTTGCCGTAGTCCTGCCGCTCGCCGGGCGCGTACTCGGGGTCCGGGCCCTTGGCTACGGACGCGGCGACGACCTCGGCGGGCGGCAGGGTCTCGAAGCGATGCGGGTACATCTCCTCGGTGCTGTCGCCGAGGGAGGCCCCCGGCTGCAGACCGCTGGTGAAGTTCAGCAACTGCCGTACGGTGATGGGCGCGTAGTCCTCGGTGAGCAGGCCGGGAAGGTACTGCTGCACCGTGCCATCGAGGGAGATCCGCCCCTCGGCGGCGAGTTGCAGCACGATCGCCGCCGTCACGATCTTCGTCGTCGAACCGGCCCGGAAGCGGGCGTTTGCGAGGGCCGGGGCGCCGGTTCTCAGGTCACGCACCCCGGCCACCCCGTGCCAGCTGCCCTTGCCGCCCACGCGGATCAGCGCCGCCGTCGCGTCTTTGTCGGGCAGCCCCTTGAGCGCGGCACACAGGGCCTCGACGTCGGGGCCGTCCGTCGCGGCGGCCTCGATCGCCTGCGCGCTGCACGACGACGCGGGCCTCGCGGACGCCGTCCCGGCCAGCGGAAGTACGGTCAGGGTCAGGGCGAGCGCGGAGGTGAGGAGGGCGGGGAGTGGGCGTACGGGCATCTGCTGCTCCTGAAGTGGATGGGATGTCCGGTGGACTGTCCGTGATCATCGTCGGGCCGTACGGTCCCGGCCGGATCGTCGGCGAGGAGGGGCTCCGACCCTGGGGAAGCCCGGAGCAAGTGCCGTACAAAACATGGGTGTTGTAAGGGATCGCCCTTACGGGCCCGGACCGGCCCGGGCCGATGACGGTCAACGCCGCTGGTCGTCGGCCGCCGGTCGCCGGTTGCAGAAAAGTGTTATCGCCCGCCTCTTCACCGCGTCTCCCTTCGCGTCCCCCTGTCCCCCACACCCGGGAGCCGCTCCCATGTCCCGTCCGTACCCGAAGCGGAATGTGATCTCCGACATAGCCAAACGCACAGGTCAGGCTGAGAAGGTGCGTACGGGCAGCAAGTGAGCCGGGAGAGGACGTACGTGGACGAGGGAGCCGGCAGGCAGTGGCGCTCCACCATCGCGGCGGCGCAGGCCGGTGACCGGCATGCGCTGGACGAGCTGGTCGAGGGCTGGCTGCCGCTGGTCTACAACGTGGTCGGGCGCGCCCTGAACGGCCATGCCGACGTCGACGACGTCGTCCAGGAGACCATGCTGCGTGCCGTCGACAACCTCGGCTCGCTGCGGGACCCGGACAGCTTCCGCTCCTGGCTCGTCGCCATCGCCATGCGGCAGATACGGGACCGGGCCCGCCGTAAGCAGCCCGCCCACCTCGACGAGTCGGCCGCGCGCGAGGCCACCGACTTCGCAGAACTCACCGTGCTGCGGCTGCAGTTGGAGGGGCAGCGGCGCGAGGTCGCGGAGGCGGTGCGCTGGCTGGACGACGAGGACCGGCAGTTGCTGTCGCTGTGGTGGCTGGAGGTCGCGGGCGAGCTGACCCGGCGCGAACTGGCCGCGGCGGCCGGGATCAGCCGGCAGCACGCCGCGGTGCGCGTCCAGCGGGTGAAGGAGCGGCTGGAGACCGCGCGCGGCATCGTACGGGCGCTGAACGGCGCCTGCCCCGATCTGCGCGAGCTGACCGCCCGCTGGAGCGGCCGTCCCGACTCGGTCTGGCGCAAGCGGCTGGCCCGGCACATCAAGGGCTGCGGCTACTGCGGCGACACCCGCGAGTCCGTCGTACCGGCGGAACGGCTCCTCGTCGGCATCGCACTCGTCCCGATCCCGGTCGGCTTCACGCTGTCGCTGGCCCTCGGCGGCAAGACGGCGGTCGCGGCCACGGCGACCTCCGTCGGCTGGTCTGCGAAGGTGATGGCCGCGATCACCCAGCCCGCCGTGGCGGTGACGGCCGGCGCGACGATCGTCGCGGGCGGCGCGTACGTCGTCACCCAGACCCCCGACGCCCCGCCGCGTGCGGTCGCCCCCACGGCGTCGAGCACGGCCCGACCGCCGTCGGCCCCGGTCCCTTCCGTGACCCCGTCGGCCACGCCGTCACCGTCGCCGTCGGTGACGCAGCGGAAGGTCGAGCTGTACGGCACGGTCGTCGACGCCGTCGACCGGGCCCCGGACCCGAACGCCCGCCCCGCGGCCCTGCCGCACCGCCCCGAGTCCGGCATCACCAGCACCTGGGGTGCGAGGGCCGTCATGCAGCACCGCGGCGAGAGCGTGACGCTCAGCGGGCAGGGCTATGTTCTGGTGCGCTGGCAGATCGCGCCGCACGACCGGCCCGGCGGGCTGACCATGCCTACCTGGACCGGCCTGAAGGGCAAGATCTTCCACGTTGCCTCCGGTGGCGGCCGCCGCATGGACGACGTCACCGGGGAGGCCGCCGACGGCGGCCCCGTCACCGGCATGGGCGGCCCGGACACCGGCTACACCGTCCTGCCCGACGGCACCCAGCAGATGTGGCAGAACGAGTACTTCTATGTCGACGGCACCGTCACCCTCAACCAGAACGAGCGCGGCGCCTCCTACGGCCTGACCGTCTTCCCGTCGAGCTGGAACGCCGTGAACGAGGACATCAACTCCGGGCCCCCCGAGGGCGCGAAGCGCTACGGCCTCGTCCGCGACACGGGCAAGGACGACACCCCCGTACCGCAGTACGTCACCCGCACGACCCCGGCCGACCCGGCGACGGTCCCTCAACGGTCCCGCGTGTAGCGCGGGTCAACGGAACGTGCGCAGCGCGCACAGGGCGTCGATGCGGTTCGTGGTGATCGAGTCGACGCCCATGTCGAGGAGTCGGCGCATGGCGCGTCGGGTGTCGGGGGTCCAGACGGAGAGCAGGTAGCCGTCGCGGTGGACGCGGGCCGCGAGGTCACGACCGACCAGTGAGAAGCGGTAGTTGAGCCAGCGCGGGCGTACCGCGTCCAGCAGTGCAGGGCGCGGCGGCGCCAGCGTCGTCCAGGTCAGGGCGATCTCGGCGGCCGGGTCGGCGGCGCGCACGGCGAGCATGGCGGAAGGGCCCGCGCAGTAGTACACGCGGTCCTGGGCCCCGCAGTCGCGCACGACGTCCACGACCCGCCGCGCCACCCGCACATCGGGCGTGCCCGGCAGGTCGAGCATCACCCGGCTCCCGTCGGTCGCCGTGAGCGCCTGGGCGAGCGTCGGCACCGCGCCGTTGGTGAGCCCGTGCACCTCTTCCGCCGACAGCGACAGCAGCGGCCGGTCGTGCTCCCACAGCCGCTTCAGCGTCTCGTCGTGCAGCAGCACAGGGACGCCGTCCCGGGTGAGCCGTACGTCGATCTCCACCGCGTCCGCGCCCAGTTCGAGCGCGGTGCGCAGCGAGTCGACCGTGTTCTCGGGATGGTGGTAGGGGGCGCCGCGGTGGGCCACGGCGGTCACGTTCGGCATGGGCTCAATTCTGGTGGTGGGTCAGGACGCGAGCCAGGCTGAGGTATAGGTGTCGATCTCGGCCGCCAGGCTCGCCTTGCCGGCCTCGTCCAGGAAGGACGCCTCGACCGCGTTCTTCGCGAGGTCGGCGAGACCCCGCTCGTCGAGGTCGAGGAGCCGGGCGGCCACGGCGTACTCGCTGTTGAGGTCGGTGCCGAACATCGGAGGGTCGTCCGAGTTGATCGTGACGAGGACGCCGGCGCGGGTGAACTCCTTGATCGGGTGCTCGTCGAGGGTGCGGACCGCGCGCGTGGCGATGTTGGAGGTCGGGCACACCTCCAGCGGGATCCGGTGCTCGGCGAGGTGCGCCAGCAGCTTCGGGTCCTGTGCGGAGCTGGTGCCGTGCCCGATGCGCTCGGCGCGCAGGTGGGTGAGGGCGTCCCAGACCGTCTCCGGTCCGGTGGTCTCGCCGGCGTGCGGCACGGAGTGGAGTCCGGCGGCGATCGCGCGGTCGAAGTACGGCTTGAACTGCGGCCGGGGTACGCCGATCTCGGGCCCGCCGAGTCCGAACGACACCAGCCCCTCGGGGCGCACCTTGTCGTCGGTGGCGAGCCGTGTGGTCTCCTCGGCGGCCTCGAGACCCGCCTCGCCGGGGATGTCGAAGCACCAGCGCAGTACGGTCCCGAAGTCGGCCTCGGCCGCCTTGCGGGCGTCCTCGATCGCATCCATGAAGGCCTGCTCCTCGATGCCGCGCCGGGTGGAGGAGAAGGGAGTGATGGTCAGTTCGGCGTACCGCACCTGCTGCCGGGCCAGGTCCCGGGCCACCTCGTACGTCAGCAGGCGGACGTCCTCCGGGGTGCGGATCAGGTCGACGACGGACAGGTACACCTCGATGAAGTGCGCGAAGTCCGTGAACGTGAAGTAGTCGACCAGGGCCTCGGGGTCGGTGGGCACCTTGGAGTCGGGGTGACGGGCGGCCAGTTCGGCGACGATCCGGGGAGAGGCGGAGCCGACGTGGTGCACGTGCAGTTCGGCCTTGGGCAGTCCGGCGATGAAGGCGTGCGGGTCGCGGACGCCGGGTACGGCGGATACGGCGGCGTGGTCGGTCAAGGTTCCTCCCCGGGAGCGGCGTCCCCGGCCGCGGGTGGCGGCGGGACGCGGGTGATCGGCTGATCGGTGACTCGGGGATCATCGTATGCCGGGCCCACACGGCAGATGCCAGGGCCGTAGCATGCTTCACGGCACGCACGACAGAGGGGATCCCCGCGCATGTCCGACGACAGGCAGCCGCCGGCAGCGCCGGAGGCCAACGCCGCACCCGCGTCGGCGGGCCGGGATGACGGCGTATCCGGTGCAGCGCCGAGCGGTGGGGCGCCGAGTGGTGCAGTGCCCGGCGGTGCGGCCGTCAGTGGTGGGGCGCCGAGTGGTGCGACGCCCGGCGGTGCGGCCGCCCGTGGTGCGGTCCCGGGTGGTGGGGCGCCCGGCGGTGGGGCCCCGAGCGATGCGGCCCCGGGCGATGCGGCGCCCGGCGGTGCGGTACCCCGCGACCCGTGGGCGCCGCCGGAGCGGTCGGCGTATGACGGGGCGCCCGAGGTCGTGTTGGACAGCGGCGCCATTCCGGAGGTCCAGCAGGACCGGGACACGGCGTTCGGCATAGCGCAGGTCGGTGAGGCGGTGCCCCTCGTGCCGTCGGACGGGGAGGCCGCGCCATCGCCGCGAACCCCGCACGATGCGGATGCGGCCCGGCAGGGCACGGCGCCGCAGGTCGCCCTCGACAAGCACCCCGCCGTAGCTCCCAGCCCTGAGCCGAACCTCTGGGCACCCCCGGCGAACGACGCCATGGGCGGCCCCGGCGACACGATCGCGTCGAGCGGCCCCGCCACCCCGGCCGGCCCCTCCGTCCACGACCAGCAGACGATCACGTCCCTGCCCGCCGCGGACAGCCCCCCGGCAGCCCAGGCCCCGCAGGGATGGGCAGCACCGACCGCCCCGTCGACGGGCGCACCCCAGCAGGCGTGGGCCGCCCCGACCGCGCCGCCCGGCTCAGGCGGGCCGCACGATGTGTTCCCGCCGTCGGCCCCCACGGCCGGCAACCCGTTCGCCGCGCCCACCGCAGGCGTCCCGCACCCCCAGGAAGGCGCCGTCCCGCCTCCGCCCATAGCCCCCGACGGCCCCGGCCAGGTTCCGTACGGCTATCCCGGCGGCCACGGCTACCCGGGCGGGCCCGCCTACGGCGGCCCGCCCACGCACGGCGCCCAGGGTTACTACGGCTGGCCCGGTGCACAGGCGATGCCCAGCAACGGGCTCGGCACGGCCGGGCTCGTGGTCGGCATCGTGGCCGCCGCCGGCTTCTGTCTGTGGCCGGTGGCGATCATCCTGGGCATCCTGGGCGTGATCTTCGGCGCGGTCGGCCGCAGCAGGGCGAACCGCGGCGAGGCCACCAACCCCGGCCAGGCCCTCGCCGGGATCATTTGCGGCACCGTGGGCATCCTCCTCGGCGCCGGCTTCGGCATCCTGGTGCTCATGGCCCCGTAGGACTACGCCCCGGCGTTCCCCTCAGCGCTCTGCAGTCTCTCCCGCGCCTCCATCAACGCGAACCCCAGGAGATTCGGCCCCCGCCACCGCTCCGGATCCGACGCGGCCTCGTCGTCCGCGGCGAGCCCGATGCCCCACACCCGGTCCACGGGGCTCGCCTCCACCAGCACTCTCTCCCCGGTGTTCAGCAGGTACTCCCGCAGATCGGCATGCGCGCCGAACTTGTGGACGCTGCCCTCGACCACGATCCCGAAGCGCTCGCGCTTCCATATCGACTCGTCGAAGCCGCGCACGAGCCGCCCCGCCTTCTTCGCCTGCGCGGGATGCGCAGCCGCCAGCACCCCGCGCTCCGCCTCCGCGTCCTCGAACAGTCGCGCCTTGGCGGCCATCATCCAGTGCTCCGCCGTCGCGTACTCCACCTCACCCACCGTGAACGGCGACGGCCACCACTGGCTCAGACAACTCGGACCCACCCGCCCGTCCGACCGTGGCCGGTGCCCCCAGAAGTGCAGATACTTGATGTGCGCCCCCGCGCGGACCTCCCTGACCAGGGCGTCCACGGAATCGATCTTCCCCGTGGTCCTCTCCATGCATGCGAGTCTGGCAGGCACCACTGACAGTCCGTCCCTCCTTTTCCATGCCCGACTCGACACCTGGTCGACAGATTCCGTCGCGTAACCAAAAGGCAACAACGGAATCACTTGTTGGACGCCCTTGGCTCTGTCAGGATCGGCACTCAAATCGAGCTGGAGCTACGCCACCCACCCCGTGAGCAGCGGGGCGACGGCGGAGGAGAGCGACATGCACAACCCGGGCAGGACCACCCCGGAACGATTCCCCGCCCAGGACTGTTTCGCGGACGGCGCGCAGTACATCGCCGGCCGCCTGACGAAGGGCACGTCCGGTCGTACGCACACGGTCGTCGACCCGGCCACAGGTGAGGACGTGTACACCTACGAGCTGGCCGGCCCGGACGATGTGGACGCGGCGGTCGCCGCCGCGCGCGACGCCTTCCCCGGCTGGTCCGGCGCGACCCCCGGCGAGCGTTCCGACGCGCTGCACCGCTTCGCCGCGGTGCTCGCCGACCGCGCCGAGGAGTTTGCCCGCGCCGAGTCCCTGCAGTGCGGCAAGCCGCTGAAGCTGACCCGTGAGTTCGACGTGCCGGGCACGATCGACAACACCGCCTTCTTCGCGGGTGCCGCCCGGCACCTCCAGGGGCAGTCCGCCGGCGAGTACTCCGGCGACCACACCTCGTACGTCCGCCGTGAGCCCATCGGTGTCGTCGGCTCCATCGCGCCCTGGAACTACCCCCTCCAGATGGCCGCCTGGAAGATCCTCCCGGCGATCGCCGCGGGCAACACGATCGTGCTGAAGCCCGCCGAGCTCACCCCGCTGACCTCCCTTCTCTTCGCCCAGGCAGCCACCGACGCCGGAATCCCCGACGGTGTCATCAACATCGTCACAGGCACCGGCAAGGAGGCCGGCGAGCACCTGGTCGGCCACCCCGACGTGGCCATGACCTCCTTCACCGGCTCCACCGCTGTCGGCAAGCGGGTCGCCGAGATCGCCATCGCCACCGTCAAACGGCTCCACCTGGAGCTGGGCGGCAAGGCACCCTTCGTGGTCTTCGACGACGCCGACCTGGAGGCGGCCGTCCACGGCGCGGTCGCGGGCGCCCTCATCAACACCGGGCAGGACTGCACGGCTGCCACGCGCGCGTATGTGCAGAGGCCGCTCTACGAGGCGTTCGTCGAAAAGACCGCCGAACTGATGGAAACCGTCCGCCTGGGCGACCCCTTCGCCCCGGGCACCGACCTGGGCCCCCTCGTCTCCCACGCCCAACGCGACCGCGTCGCCGGGTTCGTGGAGCGGGCACGTGGCTACGCGCGCGTGGTGACGGGCGGCGAGGCTCCCCAGGGGGATCTCGAGAACGGCGCGTACTACCGCCCCACCCTCGTCGCGGACGCGCCCCAGGACAGCGAGATCGTCCAGTCCGAGATCTTCGGACCGGTCCTCGTCGTCCTGCCCTTCGACACCGACGACGAAGGCATCCGGCTCGCCAACGACACCCCGTACGGGCTGGCCGCGTCCGCCTGGAGCCGGGACGTCTACCGCGCCAACCGCGCCACCCGCGAGATCAAGGCGGGCTGCGTGTGGGTCAACGATCACATCCCGATCATCAGCGAGATGCCGCACGGCGGGTACCGGCAGTCCGGCTTCGGCAAGGACATGTCCGCGTACTCGTTCGAGGAGTACACCCAGATCAAGCACGTCATGTTCGACAACACGGCGGTGGCCCGCAAGGACTGGCACCGCACGATCTTCGGGGACCGATAGCCACAACAGGCCGCCTGACCCGCGGCCGCCGACCCTCCCGAAAGGGCACCACGCGCATGGAGCAGTACGAGCCCGACCGCCTGTCCGCGGCCCAAGCGGCCGCCATGCGGCGCAGCCTGCGCAGCGGCAGGGCCTCCCTCACCCGCCGTTCCCTGCTGCGCGCCTCCGCCGGCGGCGCGCTCGCGGTCGGCGGCCTCGGGGCGCTGAGCGCCTGCGGCATCCCCCCGGCGGCGAAGACGTCGGGCGTGTCGTCCGAGGACCACTCGGCGAAGGAGAAGACCGTCAACTTCTCCAACTGGACCGAGTACATGGACGTCGACGAGAGCGAGAAGCACCACCCGACGCTCGACGAGTTCAAGCGGCGCACCGGTATCACGGTCAAGTACACCGAGGACATCAACGACAACGTCGAGTTCTTCGGCAAGATCAAGCCGCAGCTCGCGGCCGGCCAGGACACCGGCCGCGACCTGATCTGCGTGACCGACTGGCTCGCCGCGCGCCTCATCCGCTTCGGGTGGGTCCAGAAACTGGACCCGTCCAACCTGCCGCACGCGTTCGCCAACCTGTCCCAGCAGTTCCGCAGCCCCGACTGGGACCCGGGACGGGCGTACTCGTACCCCTGGACCGGCATCTCCACGGTCATCGCCTACAACAAGAAGGCGCTGGACGGCGAGGAGGTGAAGTCGGTCTCCGACCTGCTCGACAATCCCAGGCTCAAGGGCCGCGTCGGCTTCCTGTCCGAGATGCGCGACAGCGTCGGGATGACGCTGCTCGACATGGGCAAGGACCCGGGCAAGTTCACCGACGACGACTTCGACGCGGCGATAGCCCGCCTCCAGAAGGCCGTCGACCAGGGCCAGATCCGCCGCTTCACCGGCAACGACTACACCTCGGACCTCACCAAGGGCGACTTCGCGGCCTGTCTCGCCTGGGCCGGTGACGTCGTCCAGCTCAAGGCCGACAGCCCCGACGTCGACTTCCTCATCCCGGACAGCGGATACATGACGTCGACGGACAACCTGCTGGTGCCCAACAAGGCCCGGCACAAGACCAACGCCGAACGTCTCATCGACTACTACTACGAGCCGAAGCCGGCCGCGCAGCTCGCCGCGTACATCAACTACGTGTGCCCCGTCGACGGGGTGAAGGCGGAACTCGCCAAGATCGACGAGGACGCGGCGAACAACCCGCTGATCATTCCCGACCAGGAGATGGCCGCCAAGTCTCGTGCCTTCCGCTCCCTCAGCTCGAAGGAAGAGACGGCCTACGAAGAGAAGTTCGCGAAGCTCACAGGGGCGTGACGACGATGACGACGACAGACAGCAGCGGCGACGTCCGCCTCTCCGGAATCAGCAAGACCTACGGCTCCTTCACCGCCGTACACCCACTGGACCTGACCGTGCCGCAGGGCTCCTTCTTCGCCCTGCTCGGCGCGTCCGGCTGTGGCAAGACCACCACCCTGCGCATGATCGCGGGCCTGGAGGAGCCGACGTCGGGCACCGTCTCGCTCGGCGACCAGGACGTGACCCGGCTGCCGCCGTACAAGCGGCCGGTGAACACGGTCTTCCAGTCCTACGCCCTCTTCCCGCATCTCGACATCTTCGAGAACGTCGCTTTCGGCCTGCGCCGGCGCGGCGTCAAGTCGGTGAAGAAGCAGGTCGAGGAGATGCTCGACCTGGTCCAGCTGGGCGAGCAGGCTCGCAAGAAGCCGCACCAGCTCTCCGGCGGTCAGCAGCAGCGCGTGGCCGTCGCCCGTGCGCTGATCAACCACCCCAAGGTGCTGCTCCTCGACGAGCCCCTCGGCGCCCTCGACCTGAAGCTGCGCCGCCAGATGCAGCTGGAGCTCAAGCGCATCCAGACCGAGGTCGGCATCACCTTCGTCCACGTCACGCACGACCAGGAGGAGGCCATGACGATGGCCGACACGGTCGCCGTGATGAACGCGGGCCGCGTCGAGCAACTCGGCGCTCCCGCCGACCTGTACGAGAACCCGCGGACGACGTTCGTCGCCAACTTCCTCGGCACCTCCAACCTGATCGAGGCCGAGGTCGACACCAGGAGCGGCGAGGAGATCGTCCTCAAGGCGGGCGGCGGCAAGCTCACCCTGCCGTCGGAGCGCTGCTCGGCGCCCACCACGACCGGCGGCAAGGTGCTGGTCGGCGTACGCCCCGAGAAGATCTCCCTCACGCACGCCGACGACGCCGGTGAGATCCCGGACGGCCGCAACCGCGTCACCGGCAGGATCGCCGACGCCAGTTTCATAGGCGTCTCCACGCAGTACGTCATCGACAGCCCCTCCGGCTCCGAACTCGCCGTCTACGTCCAGAACGTCGACCGCGACACACGCCTCGCCCCCGGCGCCGAGGTCGTCCTGCACTGGAGCCCGGCGCACACCTTCGGCCTGGACGCGTCCCAGGACATCGAGGCGGGCGTGGAGAAGGTCGAGGAGGAGACCTCCTGATGGCCGCTGTCACCGAAGCGCCACCTCTGGCGCCCGTTCCGGCGAAGAAGCCGCCACGCAAGAGGGGCCGCTGGACGCCGTACCTGCTCCTGCTGCCCGGCATCCTCTGGCTGTTGGTCTTCTTCGCGCTGCCGATGATCTACCAGGCCTCCACGTCCGTGCAGACGGGCTCCCTGGAGGAGGGCTACGAGGTCACCTGGCACTTCGCCACCTACTGGAACGCGCTGTCCGAGTACTGGCCGCAGTTCCTGCGCTCGGTCCTCTACGCCGGCACCGCGACGATCCTGTGTCTGCTGCTGGGCTACCCGCTGGCGTACCTGATCGCGTTCCGCGCGGGCCGCTGGCGGAACCTGATCATGATCCTGGTGATCGCGCCGTTCTTCACCAGCTTCCTGATCCGTACGCTCGCCTGGAAGACGATCCTCGCGGACGGCGGCCCGGTCGTCGGCGCCCTGAACTCCCTGCACGTCCTGGACGTCACCAGCTGGCTCGGCATCACCGCCGGTGACCGGGTGCTGGCCACCCCGCTGGCGGTGGTGTGCGGTCTGACGTACAACTTCCTGCCGTTCATGATCCTGCCGCTCTACACCTCCCTGGAGCGCATCGACGGCCGGCTGCACGAGGCCGCGGGCGATCTGTACGCGCGCCCCTTCACGACCTTCCGGAAGGTCACCTTCCCGCTGTCGATGCCGGGCGTCGTCTCCGGCACCCTGCTGACGTTCATCCCGGCCGCCGGTGACTACGTGAACGCCGATCTGCTCGGCTCCACCGACACCCGCATGATCGGAAACGTCATCCAGTCGCAGTTCCTGCGGATTCTGGACTATCCGACGGCGGCGGCCCTCTCCTTCATCCTGATGTTCGCGATCCTCATCATGGTGACGCTGTACATCCGCAAGTCCGGCACGGAGGATCTGGTTTAAATGGCCTTCGTCAACTGGCTCAAGCGCCATCTCGTCGTCATTGCGGGACTGTTCACGCTCGGATATCTCCTGCTGCCGAACGTCGTCGTCACGGTGTTCTCCTTCAACAACCCGAAGGGCCGCTTCAACTACGAGTGGCAGGAATTCTCCACGGAGGCCTGGACCGATCCGTGCGGGGTCGCCGACCTGTGCGGCTCGCTCTCGCTCAGCCTCCAGATCGCGTTCTGGGCGACGCTGGGCGCGACCATCCTGGGCGCGATGATCGCCTTCGCACTGGTGCGGTACCGGTTCCGCGCGCGCGGGGCCGTCAACTCGCTGATCTTCCTGCCCATGGCCATGCCCGAGGTCGTCATGGCGGCCTCGCTGCTCACCCTCTTCCTCAACATGGGTGTTCAGTTGGGATTCTGGACGATCCTGATCGCCCACATCATGTTCTGCCTCAGCTTCGTCGTGACGGCCGTCAAGGCACGGGTGATGTCGATGGACCCGAGGCTGGAGGAGGCCGCCCGGGATCTGTACGCCGGCCCGCTCCAGACCTTCCTCCGGGTCACCCTGCCGATCGCGGCTCCCGGAATCGCCGCGGGCGCGCTGCTCGCCTTCGCGCTCTCCTTCGACGATTTCATCATCACCAATTTCAACGCGGGCTCGACCGTCACCTTCCCCATGTTCGTGTGGGGCTCGGCGCAGCGCGGAACGCCCGTTCAGATCAATGTCATCGGTACGGCCATGTTCCTCATCGCCGTACTGCTCGTACTGGCCTCCATGGTCATCAGCAGCCGACGCACCAGGCAAAAGGCATAAACCCTGTAGGGAGTTGAAATCATGGCCCCAAGCGCCATGAGCCCCAGAGACAACTGGACGAAGTCCCTTTCCGAAGCCCAGCCGGTCCCGTACTGGCTGGACGACCCCGGCAGGCCCCACCCAGAGCCCGCGCTCACCGGCGCCGAGACCTGCGACCTGCTGGTCGTCGGCGGTGGATACAGCGGACTGTGGACCGCGCTCAATGCCAAAGAGCGCGACCCGCAGCGGGACGTGATCCTGCTGGAAGGCCGCGAGGTGGGCTGGGCCGCCTCCGGCCGCAACGGCGGCTTCTGCGCCGCCTCCCTCACCCACGGCCTGCCCAACGGCCTCACCCGCTGGCCCGACGAGATCCACAAGCTCCAGGAGCTGGGCGCCCGCAACCTCGACGAGATCGAGGCAGCCCTCGCCCGGCACGGAATCGACTGCGACTTCGAACGCACCGGTGAGATCGACGTGGCGACCGAGACGTACCAGGCGTGGGAACTGCGCGACTGGTACGAGGAGATGGAGCGCAAGGGCCTCGCCGAGGACGTGGAGTTCCTGGACGCCGAAGCGGTGAGGGAACAAGTCGACTCACCGACCTTCCAGGCGGGCCTGTGGGACCGCCGCGGCGTGGCCATGCTCCACCCCGCCAAGCTCGCCTGGGGCCTGAAGCGGGCCTGCCGTGACCTCGGCGTACGCATCTACGAGCACACCCCCGCCCGCACCCTGAAGCCGTACGGCGCCGGCATGGCCGTACGCACCCCCTACGGCGAGGTCCGCGCCCGCAGGGTCGCTCTCGGCACGAACATCTTCCCCAGCCTGGTCAGGCGGGTGAGGTCGTACACCGTCCCCGTCTACGACTACGCGCTGATGACCGAGCCGCTCACCGCCGAACACCTCGCGTCGATCGGCTGGAAGAACCGGCAGGGCCTCGGCGATTCGGCGAACCAGTTCCACTACTTCCGCCTCTCCGCCGACAACCGCATCCTCTGGGGCGGCTACGACGCGATCTACCCGTACGGCGGCCGGGTGCGCGCCGAGTACGACGACCGCCCGGAGACGTACGCCAAGCTCGCCGGGCACTTCTTCACCTGCTTCCCGCAGCTGGAGGGCGTCCGCTTCACCCACGCCTGGGGCGGCGCGATCGACACCTGCTCGCGCTTCTCGGCGTTCTTCGGCACCGCGCACGGCGGGAAGGTCGCGTACGCGGCGGGCTACACGGGCCTCGGTGTGGGCGCCACCCGCTTCGGTGCCGATGTGATGCTGGACCTGCTGGCGGGGGAGCGCACGGAGCGCACCGAGCTGCAAATGGTCCGCAGGAAGCCCCTCCCCTTCCCGCCGGAGCCCTTCGCATGGACCGGTATCGCCCTCACCAAGTGGTCGCTGGCCAGGGCGGACGCCCACGGCGGCCGGCGCAACCTGTGGCTGCGGACGATGGACCGGCTGGGCCTGGGCTTCGACAGCTGACCGCCCTGCGCGGTCTGATGACCTGGTCGGTCAACTGGGACCGCTGCTCGAACCAGGAGTTCCAGCGGACGTTCGACGGCTGCTTCGGCCGACGAGCATCACGAAGCCGCCGATCAGCAGCGCACCGACGCACCAACTGGCCACGACGTCCAGTGGCCAGTGGTAGCCGCGTCGGACCAGCCCGTAGCCGACGCCGAGATTGACGGCGACGCAGCAGAGCGCGAGCGCACGTCTGACGTACGTGCCGTGCAGCCAGGGGAGGAGGAGCAGGGCCGCACAGCCGTAGGCGACGGCTGCGGTCGCGGTGTGACCGGAGGGGTAGTAGCCGGTGCCGGGCGGGACGACCGGGGTGCCCGGGCGGTCGGTCAGCTCCTTGAGCGGGACGACGAGCGCCGGGACGAGCGCCATGAGGACAGCGGCTGCGACGCCCGGCAACCACCAGCGCGCCACCCCCGCGCCCCGCGCCCGCCGGGCGGCGTACAGCGCGACGATCGCGAGAACGGGCACGGCCACCTGCACATTGCCCAGATCGGCCAGGAGTTCGGAGCACCGGTCGGGCCGGACGAGAACCCGAA
>NZ_JBQQCE010000600.1:0-4946 GCF_052245645.1 Streptomyces sp. KR55
TCCTAGAGAAATGCGGCTCCGTGGACCTGCTCTACATCCTGCTGTTGCTGGTGATCCTGGTCTACGCCGGTTCCGGGTACCGGCGCGGACTGGTGGCCGGCTGTGCCTCGCTCGCCGACTTCGTGGGCGGTGCGGTCATCGGCGTGGAGATCCTGCCGTGGGTGATGGACCTGGTGACGCCGGGGACGACGGCGGCGACGGTGACCGCGGTGCTCACGGTGCTGGTTCCGGCAGCGGTGGGTCATGAGCTGGCCGGGCGGCTGGCGCTCAGGCTGCGCCGCGAGCTGAACCGGGGGCCGCTCAGGGTGGCCGACGGGATCGGCGGGGCCGCGGCCAACTCGGTGGCCGTGCTGATCGTGGCCTGGGTGGCGGCGAGTGTGCTGGCCGCGTCCTCGTCGCCGCTGCTGACCTCGGCGATACGGGACTCGCGGCTGCTCGGGGCGGTGCAGAACGCGATGCCGGACACCACGCCCGCGTGGTTCTCGCAGGCCACGTCGGCGCTCACCGAGGCGGGCTTCCCGCAGGTCTTCAACCCCTTCGAGAACGAGTCGACCGCCGAGGTGGCCAAGCCCTCCGGGGACAGTGTCACGGCGCGCGCCACGAACGCCGCCGAGCTGAGCACGGTGAAGGTGGAGGGCGTCGCGGGCGGCCAGGGCCGCGAGGGCAGCGGGTTCGTGTACGCCGCGGAGCATGTGATGACCAACGCCCATGTGGTGGCGGGCATCGACGCCCCCACCGTGCGGGTCGGCGGGATCGGGCAGGCGTACGAGGCGCGGGTGGTGCTCTTCGCCCCCGACCGGGACGTGGCGGTGCTCCACGTGCCCGATCTGCGCGCCCCCGTCCTGGACTTCGTCGACGACGCCGAGCGCGGCGAGGCGGCCGTGGTGGCCGGCTATCCGCAGGACGGCGGCCTGGACCTGCAGGCGGCCACGGTGGCGAACCGGGTGCGGGCGACCGGCCAGAACATCTACAACGACGAGAGCGTGACCCGCGAGATCTACTCGATCCGCTCCACGGTCCGCCCCGGCAACTCCGGTGGCCCGCTGCTGACCACCGACGGCCGGGTGTACGGCGTGGTCTTCGCCCGCTCCACCTCCGACGCGGAAACCGGCTACGTCCTGACGGCCGACGAGGTCGCCGGCGACGCCGCGCGGGCGGCGGACGCGACGACACCGGTGGACACGGGCGAGCTGGTCACGTCGTAGGCGCTGCCTGTGCGAGCTACAGCGAACGCCCCATCAGGACGTCGTCGACGTACGCGCCGTCGATGAAGAACTCCTCGGGCAGGACCCCTTCCACCACGAAGCCCTCGGACTCGTACAGCTTGCGGGCCGGGGTGTTGTGCCCGAGGACGCGCAGGGTGATGCGGCGGGCGCCCTGGCGCCGTGCCTCGTCCTGCGCGGCACGCAGCAGCGCACGGGCGACCCCGGCGCCGCGCGCCTCCTCGGCGACGGCCAGGCCCTGGATCTGGCGGACGTGGGCGTTGCACTCCAGCGATGTGGGAAAGCCCAGCCGGATGTAGCCGACCACCGCGTCGCCGCGTCCGGCGAGCTCGGCGACGAGATGGTCCAGCGGCCCGAACCGGTCGTTGAAGAAGGGCTCGTACGGCGGCCGGGGGCGGGGCTGGACGGCGTGCAGCGGAGACCAGGTGGCGCGGTCGAGCCGGGCCAGCGCCTCCTCGTCCTCGTACAGGGCATGACGTATGTGTATCTGCGGATCCGGCATGACGGTCAGCGTACGTCGCACGGGCGAGGCGCCCTCGGGGATTTCGGCGGCCCCAGGGGCATGATGGCCGTATGGAACGTTCCCGAATCGCGGTGGCCGGTGCGTCCGGTCTGATCGGCAGTGCCCTGGTGCGGTCCCTGACCGCGGACGGGCACGAGGTGGTGCGGCTGGTGCGCCGGGCGGCCCGGACCGCGGACGAGGTCTGCTGGGACCCCGAGGGCGGGTATGTGGACGCGGCCGGGCTCGCGGGGTGCGACGCCGTGGTGAACCTGGCGGGCGCCGGGGTCGGCGACCGCCGGTGGACCGAGGCGTACAAGGCGCGGATCTGGGACAGCCGGGTGCTCGGCACGCGCGCGCTGGCCGAGGCCGTCGCCGCACTGCCTGCGCAGGAGCGGCCGCGGGTGTTCGTCAACGGCAGTGCGATCGGCTACTACGGGCAGACCGGGGAGCGGCCGGTCGACGAGAGCGCGCCCGCGGGGGCGGGGTTCCTGCCCGAGCTGTGCGTTCAGTGGGAGGCGGCCGCGGCGCCCGCACAGGAGGCGGGCGTGCGCACGGTGTTCACGCGGACCGGGCTGGTGGTGGCCCGCGGGGGCGGCGCCTGGGGGCGGCTGTTCCCGCTGTTCCGGGCCGGGCTGGGCGGGCGGCTGGGCAACGGGCGGCAGTACTGGTCGTTCATCGCGCTGCACGACGAGGTCGCCGCGATCCGGCATCTCCTCGACCGCGACGACCTGTCGGGACCGTTCAACCTGACGGCTCCGCAGCCGCTGACGAACCGTGAGATCACCGCGGCCATGGGCCGGGTGCTGCACCGGCCGACGCTCTTCGCGGTGCCCGCGCCGGTGCTGCGGGTCGTGCTGGGCGAGATGGCCGGGGACGTGCTGGGCAGTCAACGGGTGCTGCCGATGCGACTGTTGGAGTCCGGGTTCTCGTTCGCGTTCCCCGGGATCGAGGAGGCGATCCGGGCTGCGGAGTGACCGGCGTGACAGTCGGGTTCCGACCGTATGCGACCGCTGTGCGACCGTGCCCTGTCCATGCGCGACTGCCGACGGCCGATCACCGCCCTAACCTCGACCCGAACTCGGGTATCCCCGGCGCCGGTTGGGGGCATGAGGTCTCCACCGGCCGCGCAACCTCGAGGAGGGGCACGTGCTAGAGCCCGCATTTCAGGCGGACGTCGTCGTCGTGGGAGCCGGGGTCGCCGGACTCTCGGCTGCACATCGGCTGACCCGTGCAGGAGTCACCACCGCGGTTCTGGAGGCCGCCCCTTGTGCGGGCGGCCGTATGGCGACCGAGAAGGTCGACGGTTTCCGGCTCGACCGCATCGGACAGCTCCTGTTCACGTCGTATCCCGAACTGCGCCTGGCGCCGGGGCTCGACGCACTCGCCCTGCGGCTGTGCACCCCGGGCGTCCTGCTGCACAGCGACGGCCGTCGGCAGCGCGCTGGCGCTCCGGCGGGCGGAGGGAGCGCAAGGGGCGCACTCCACGCCGTGCGCGCCCTGGCGAGCGCCCCCAGGGTGGCGCCGCCGGCCCGGGGCCGGGTGGCCGTCCCCCGGCCCGCGTCGGGGTCGCCCAGGGGCCTGGCGGCCGTTCCCCGGCAGGCCGCCGTGCCGCGGGGGCGGGCGGGCGCCCCGCTGGGAGGCGCCGTCGACCAGGCGCGGCTCGGGGCCGCACTCGCCCGGATCGGGAGCATGCCCGTCGAACGGCTGCTCGCCCGCCCGGAGTCGCCCGCCGCACAGGCCCTCGCGGAGCGCGGACTGCCCGCCCGCACGATCGACGGCTTTGTGCGCCCCCTGCTCGCCGCCCTGCTCTGCGACCCGGACCTGACCACCTCCAGCCGGTGCGCGGACCTCGCGCTGCGGGCGTTCGCCGGGGGGCGGATGGGCCTTCCGGAGGGCGGGGCCGAGGCGCTGCCCGAGCTGCTCGCGCGGGCGCTGCCGCCGGGCACGGTGCGCACCGGCGTACAGGTCACCTCGGTCGCCACGACATCGGTGACCACGGCCGAGCACGGTGAGTTCCGCTGCCGGGCCGTCCTGCTGGCCACGGACGCGCGCACCGCCGCCGAACTCCTGCCCGGCCTGCGGGTGCCGGACTTCCATCCGGTGACGGTGGTGCACCACACGACCGACGATCCGCCGCAGACCGGGGCGTCGCTGCTGCTCGACGCCGACCGGGGCGGGCCGGTGGCGCACACGGCGGTGGTCAGCACCGTGGACCCGACCCGGGCGCCGCAGGGCCGGGCGCTGATCTCGTCGACGGTGCTTGGCGTCCCGCCGACCGACTTCGACACGGCCGTACGGATGCACCTGGCACGCCTCTACGGCACCTCCACGGCACGTTGGGAGACCCTTGCCGTGCACCACACCGCCGAGGCCGTGCCCGTGATGCGGCCGCCGCACGATCTGCGGCGGCCGGTGCGGCTGATGACGGGCCTGTATGTGTGCGGCGACCACCGGGACACCAGCAGCGTCCAGGGTGCGCTGCACTCCGGGCGACGGGCGTCGGCGGCGATTCTGGCGGACCTGGGGGCGGGGTCGATGCACGGGGCGGAGCCGGCGCCGACGCCTCGGGCGGCGTGAGCCCCGGTCCACGGTGGTGACCGCGCCCCGCAGGCTCAGCTCAGGGCCGCCACCTTGTCCCGGTACGTCCGCACCGGCGCCGCGTCCTTGTACGGCTCCAGCCGTCGCTCGAAGTCCCTGACGTACTCCACCGCCCGCACCGAGCGCATCTCGGCGGCCTGGCCCGCCGCCTCGGCGGCCAGCGCGCAGGCCTGGTCGAGTTCGCCGAGGCCGAGGCGGGCGGTGGCGAGGACGACCCGGCAGAAGAGGCGGCTGCGGGCGAAGCCGGGGGCGCGCAGCTGCAGGGAGCGCTCGGCGTGCTGCGCGGCGGCGCGGAACTGCTGCAGGTCCCGGTGGCAGTGCCCGAACTCGTCGGCGAGCTGGGCCTCGTCGAAGAACCGCGCCCAGTGCGGCACCTCGTCCCCGGTCCGGGCGGCCTCCAGGGTGCGCTCGGCCCGGACGAGCGCGGCGGTACAGGCCCGGACCTCCCCCAGCACCCCGTGCCCGCGCGCCTCGGCGGCGTGCAGCAGAGCCTGGACGACGGGCGGGGCGGAACTGCCCACCCCCTGCTGCGCCACGCGTGCCAGCTGCACCGCCTCGCGCCCGTGGCCGAGGTACACCGCCTGCCGGCTCATGGTGGCCAGGACGTAACTGCCGTACGCCCG
>NZ_JBQQCE010000601.1:0-4944 GCF_052245645.1 Streptomyces sp. KR55
CACCCAGATACACCGCGACGGTCGACGCGGTGCCGAACACGACGGGCACCGGGTACCGCAGCCGCCACAGCAACTGTCCCGCGGCCACGAGCAGCAGCACGCGCGCGAAGAGGTCGAGGGCCGCCCGCTCGCCCTCCTGGGCGTGCGCGGCGAAGTTGGAGCCCGTCAGCACGAAGACGGTCAGGAGCACCGTGGAACGCCAGGGCCACCGGACCGCACGCTTCTCGTCCCAGCGGTTCAGCCACGGCGGCCCATGACCCCACCGCATGGGCGGTCCGCCCCGCCGTATGCGCTGCTCCTCCATGACCGCCACGCTAGACCGCGCGCGCCACCGACGGCGTCACCCGGGCGAGGTGATCACACGTACTCCCGGCGAAGTACCTCCCCCACCTCGCCGGCCTCCCTGATCCGCAGCCGGCGCAGCCCATCCTGTGACGGGCCGGCCGTCCGCGGGACGCGCTCGCCGCCTGCTCGGGCGTAAGGCAACGGCTTACCGAGGCGATGGGCGCGGACCCGGGGCGCGCGTTCCGGTCACTGCACACCCGGATCCTGCGTCAGGAGCCCGACCTGCTGCCCTTGCCGGTGCTCCGGGTGCCCTGGCGGGTCTTCGCCGCGCGCCCCTGCTGCGGATAGACGAGGCCGACGGTGTGGGCGAGCTCCGCCACGGCGTGCCGGAAGAACGGCTCCCGGTCCTCCACGATCCGATTGAACTGCCCGAACACCTCGAACCCCACCAGCCCGAACAGCTGCGCCCAGGCCGCCACGAGGGTCGTCACCACCTCGGGCGGGAGGTCGGGCGCGAGATCGGCGGCCATCCGCACGGCCTCCGGGCGCAGCTCGGCGGTCAGCCGGGGCTTGGCCACCCCGAGACCCTGGTGCGCGTCGCGCACGATGGCGATCAGCAGGAAACCGATGCGCCCCGCGGCCTCGACGGTCGTCTGCGGTGCGGAGTAGCCGGGCACCGGGGAGCCGTAGATCAGCGCGTACTCGTGCGGATGCGTCAGCGCCCAGGTGCGCACGGCCTCACAGACGGATTCCCAACGCTGCACGGGGCCGGCCTCGGCGACCGCGTCATGCGCTGCCTCGGCGGCCTCGCCGAGGGAGTTGTACGCGTCGATGATGAGCGCGGTGAGCAGGTCGTCGCGGCTGGGGAAGTAGCGGTAGACGGCGGAGGAGACCATGCCGAGCTCGCGGGCGACCGCGCGCAGCGAGAGCTTGGCGGCCCCTTCGGCCGCGAGCTGTCTGCGGGCCTCGTCCTTGATGGCCGCGGTGACTTCGATCCTGGCTCGGGCGCGGGCGCCGTGTGTGGTGCTGCTGGACATGGGGGAAGTTTCCCATGTTCCGGAGCGGTGCTCTACAGCGTGAGCGGTGCGCCGTCTCGTGACTGGTGCTTCGTTGTGAGAGCGGGGGACTGCTTCGTGGCTGGTGCTCCGTTGTGCGAGCGGGGAACTGCTTTGCGGCTGCCGCTCCGTTGCGTGAGCACCAGACAGAGCACCGCTCAAAAAAGAGAGCATTGCTCTTGCTTTAGAGCACCGATCTCCGCCACACTGCTCTCAAGCGAGAGCACTGCTCACACTTCCCGCCCCTCCCATCCCACTTCAGCTGCTCTTCCGCCGCCCACTCCCACTTCGGCCGCCCATCCCCGCTTCCAGGAGGAAGTCCACATGTCCACCCACGTCCAGAAGCCCGGCTGGTTCACCGTCAACGTCTTCAATCGCGCGGTGGCCGGGATGACCCGTCGCGGCATCAGCATCTGGGGCTCCCGGGTGCTCGCGGTCCGCGGCCGCAAGAGCGGCGCGTGGCGGACCACCCCCGTGAACCTGCTGACCGTGGACGGACAGCAGTACCTCGTCGCCCCCCGCGGCCACGTCCAGTGGACGCACAACATGCGGGCCGCGGGCGGCGGCGAGCTCAGGCTCGGCAAGAACGTGGACGTGTTCACCGCGACCGAGATCGCCGACGACGACAAGCCCCCGCTGCTGCGCGCCTATCTCAAGCGCTGGAAGGCCGAAGTCGGCGTCTTCTTCAAAGGTGTCGGTCCCGACTCCTCGGACGAGGAGCTGCGCCGTATCGCCCCCGACCACCCCGTCTTCCGGATCACCTACACGAACGCCACGGGCGTCAGGAGCTGACCTCGCCACCCGGTGTGGGCCGGCGGTCCAGCGCGGTCAGGGCGCGCTGGGCCAGGGGATGACTGCGGACGATCTCGCCCAGGGACGTGGCGCCGCGCGTGATGTCCATGAACGCCTTCCATGCGGGCCGGAACCCGGTCACGGCCGCATGGAAGAGACCGGGACGCCGCTCGAACACCGTCAGCAGGCGCTTGCCGACGGCCATCTCCACGCCCAGCCCCGCCTTGATCGCGAACGCGTAGTTCAGGGCCTGCCTACGGGTGTCCACCGCGTCGTGCGCCTCGGCGATCCGCACCGCCCACTCCCCCGCGAGCCGCCCCGACCGCAGCGCGAAGGAGATGCCCTCCCGCGTCCACGGCTCCAGCAGCCCCGCCGCGTCCCCGCACACCAGCACCCGCCCCCTCGACAGCGGCGAGTCGTCTGCGCGGCACCGGGTCAGATGGCCGGAGGAGATGCTCGGTTCGAAGCCGGCGAGTCCCAGCCGCCCGACGAAGTCCTCCAAGTAGCGCTTGGTCGCGGCGCCTTCACCGCGTGCGGAGATCACTCCGACCGTCAGCGTGTCGCCCTTGGGGAAGACCCAGCCGTAACTCCCGGGAATCGGCCCCCAGTCGATGAGGACGCGCCCCTTCCAGTCCTCGGCAACCGTCTCCGGAACCGGGATCTCCAGCTCCAGGCCGAGGTCCACCTGCTCGAGCTTGACCCCGACGTGGGCTCCTATCCGGCTGGCGCTGCCGTCCGCGCCGACCACCGCACGTGCCAGCACCGTCTCACCGCCCTGCAGGACGACGGCGACCGTACGCCGGTCGGGCACCGCCGGTCCGTGCTGCTCGACCCGCGACACCGTGACGTCCGTGCGGAGTTCGGCGCCCGCCTTCTGGGCCTGCTCGACGAGCTGCTGGTCGAACTCGGGCCGGTTGACCAGCCCGAAGAGCATCTGCCTGGAACGCCGGGTACGGGTGAACCGTCCGTTGTTGGAGAACGTCACCGCGTGCACCCGGTCCTGCAGGGGCAGTTCGAAGCCGGGCGGCAGCGCGTCGCGCGAAGGGCCGATGATCCCGCCGCCGCACGTCTTGTACCGGGGCAGCTCCGCCTTCTCCAGCAACAGCACGCGCCGTCCCGCGACCGCCGCCGCGTAGGCGGCCGAAGCCCCTGCGGGTCCCGCGCCCACCACGACGACGTCCCACACCTGCCGCACGTCGTCGTCCGCCGAAGAGTTCTCGCTGCTCACGATGGTCTGCTGCTCCCGATCCGCCGCCTGCCGCATCTGTCCCCCGCATCCTACGGCGGGCATCGCCGCCGACCGCTGTGGGAGGATCGGCAGCGTATGCGCCCGTACACCAGGACGCGCCTACACACGCGCGGTCATCCGCGCGCACCGCAGCGGATGTCCGTGCACCACACCACGGGCCCACCGCGCAGACCCGTACCGAGAAGTACAACGTCGCACCTACGAGGAGCGTGCCCATGTCGTCGAATCCGGTCGCCGAGACCGTCGCCTCGCTGATGCCCAGGGCGAAAGCTGAGCTCACCGAGCTGGTGGCCTTCAAGTCGGTGGCGGACTTCGACCAGTTCCCGCGGAGCGAGAGCGAGGGCGCCGCGCGCTGGGTGGCGGACGCGCTGCGCGCCGAGGGCTTCGAGGACGTGGCGCTGCTCGACACCCCGGACGGGACGCAGTCGGTGTACGGCTACCTGCCCGGTCCCGAGGGCGCGAAGACCGTCCTGCTCTACGCGCACTACGACGTGCAGCCGCCGCTGGACGAGGCCGCCTGGACGACCCCGCCCTTCGAGCTGACCGAGCGCGACGGCCGCTGGTACGGGCGCGGTGCCGCCGACTGCAAGGGCGGCGTGATCATGCACCTGTTGGCGCTGCGCGCGCTCAAGGCGAACGGCGGCGTGCCGGTGCACGTCAAGGTGATCGCCGAGGGGTCCGAGGAGACGGGCACGGGCGGCCTGGAGCGGTACGCCGAGGAGCACCCGGAGCTCCTGGAGGCCGACACGATCGTCATCGGCGACGCGGGCAACTTCCGCGTCGGGCTGCCGACGGTGACCTCGACCCTGCGGGGCATGACCCTCGTACGGGTGCGGGTCGACACGCTCGAAGGCAACCTGCACTCGGGCCAGTTCGGCGGCGCGGCGCCGGACGCGCTGGCCGCGCTGATCCGCGTACTGGACTCGCTGCGCGCCGAGGACGGTTCGACGACGGTCGACGGACTCACGTCCGAGGCGCGGTGGGAGGGTCTGCAGTACGCGGACGAGCAGTTCCGCAAGGACGCCAAGGTGCTCGACGGCGTCGGTCTGATCGGCTCCGGTACGGTCGCCGACCGGATCTGGGCGCGTCCGGCGGTCACCGTGCTCGGTATCGACTGCCCGCCGGTCGTCGGCGCCACCCCGTCCGTGCAGGCGAGCGCCCGGGCGCTGATCAGCCTGCGGGTGCCGCCGGGCGTGGACGCGGCCGAGGCGACCAAGCTGCTCCAGGCGCACATCGAGACCCACACGCCGTGGGGTGCGCGGGTGAGCACCGAGCAGATCGGCCAGGGCCAGGCGTTCCGCGCCGACACGACCAGCCCGGCGTACCAGGCGATGGCCGACGCGATGGCGGTGGCATACCCGGGCCAGGAGATGCAGTACGCGGGGCAGGGCGGCTCGATCCCGCTGTGCAACACCCTCGCCGCGCTCTACCCGCGCGCGGAGATCCTCCTCATCGGCCTGAGCGAGCCGGAGGCCCAGATCCACGCCGTGGACGAGAGCGTGTACACAGAGGAACTGGAGCGGCCGTCGGTGGCGGAGGCCTTGTTCCTGCGCAACTCCGCGG
>NZ_JBQQCE010000602.1:0-4939 GCF_052245645.1 Streptomyces sp. KR55
ACCGACCGCGACACCGCCGCCGCCTGCTACGGCCTGGAACCGGAGCGTGTGAAGGTCGTCGTCACCGGTGTGCCCGGCGCCACCGCCGACCGCGAGGACCAGGGCTTCCAACTCCCGCTCGGCCTGCTGGCGTTGAAGACCGGCTGCCCGGTGAAACTGACCGCCACGCGCGAGGAGTCCTTCCTGGGCCACGCGCACCGGCATCCGACCCTGCTCAGGTACCGCCACCACGCGGACGCCGAGGGCAAGCTGGTGAAGGTCGAGGCGCAGATCCTGCTGGACGCGGGCGCGTACGCCGACACCTCCTCGGACGCCCTCGCGGCCGCCGTCTCCTTCGCCTGCGGCCCGTACGTCGTTCCGAACGCCTTCATCGAGGGCTGGGCCGTGCGCACCAACAACCCGCCCTCCGGCCATGTGCGCGGCGAGGGCGCGATGCAGGTGGCCGCCGCCTACGAGGCGCAGATGGACAAGCTGGCGAAGAAGCTGGGCGTCGACCCGGCGGAGCTGCGCCTGCGCAACGTCATGGCGACGGGCGACGTACTCCCCACGGGCCAGACGGTGACGTGCCCGGCTCCTGTCGCGGAACTCCTCCAGGCCGTACGGGACTTCCCCCTGCCGGCCCTGCCCAAGGACACGCCCGAGGACGAGTGGCTGCTGCCCGGCGGCCCCGAGGGCGCGGGCGAACCGGGCGCGGTGCGCCGCGGCGTCGGATACGGCCTCGGCATGGTGCACATGCTCGGCGCGGAGGGCGCCGACGAGGTCTCCACGGCGACGGTGAAGGTCCAGGACGGCGTGGCGACGGTGCTCTGTGCGGCCGTCGAGACCGGCCAGGGCTTCAGCACGCTCGCGCGTCAGATCGTCCAGGAGACGCTGGGCATCGACGAGGTGCACGTGGCCCCCGTGGACACCGACCAGCCCCCGGCCGGCGCGGGCTGCCGCGGCCGCCACACATGGGTGTCGGGCGGTGCGGTGGAGCGGGCGGCGAAGATGGTCCGCACGCAGCTGCTGCAGCCGCTGGCGCACAAGTTCGGCATGTCCACGGAGCTGCTCCAGATCACCGACGGCAAGATCACGTCGTACGACGGAGTTCTGTCGACCACCGTCACCGAGGCGATGGACGGCAAGGAACTGTGGGCGACCGCGCAGTGCCGCCCGCACCCGACCGAACCGCTCGACGCCACCGGCCAGGGCGACGCCTTCGTCGGGCTCGCCTTCTGCGCGATCCGCGCCGTGGTCGACGTCGACATCGAGCTCGGTTCCGTACGGGTGGTGGAGCTGGCGGTCGCCCAGGACGTCGGCCGGGTACTGAACCCGGCGCAGCTCGCGGCCCGTATCGAGGCGGGCGTCACCCAGGGCGTGGGCATCGCCCTCACGGAGAACCTGCGCACCCCGCGCGGAGTGATACGGCATCCCGACCTCACCGGGTACGCCCTGCCGACCGCCCTGGACGCCCCCGACATCCGGATCGTCAAGCTGGTCGAGGAACGCGACGTGGTCGCCCCCTTCGGCGCGAAGGCGGCCAGTGCGGTGCCGGTCGTGGCGTCCCCGGCGGCGATCGCGTCGGCCGTACGCGCCGCGACGGGCCGCCCGGTGAACCGACTGCCGATCCGCCCGCAGGCGGCGGTGGTGACGGCACAGTGACCCGCAGCCGCTGATTCTCCGACGGACGCTGTTCGCTCGCTGTTTGCGCAGGTCGGAGCGATTGTCAGTGGTGCCGCGTAGTGTTCTGGGCAGTGGGGACGGCCGGTGCCGGAAGGCACGGACGACCGGCGTCACCCTGGGGACAACCATGCGCGGGGGAACCATGAGCACCATCGATGCCGCTCCGGCGATGATCACCTTGACGGAGGACGAGCTGGATCCGTACGTCACGCATGCGCCGACGCGCCGCTGGCTGACGGGTCCCGGACTGCCGGGCGACAGCGGGCTGTTGACGTTCGAGGCGTTGCGCAACGACGGCCTGCGCACGGTGGCGGACTCGACGGGCGACCCCGACCGCCTGGCGACCCAGCTGCGCGAACAGCTGGTCATAGGCGGATTCCTGGTCCCCGACGGCCTGGAGGGCGAGTCGGTTCTGCTCGACGGCGCGACGGGCGAGGTCTCGACGACGTACTTCTTCCACGACCGCCCCGACCTGATGGACACCCGCCCGCTCGCTCCGTCGCTGCGGACGCTGGTGCGGTTCGCGTCGACGACGGAGGAACTGGCCCAGCTGCGCGGCCAGTTCGCCGCCTACGCGGGCCGCTTCGGGCCGAAGGTGGTGGCGCAGGCGTCACGGCAACTGCTGGCGGTGTTCGAGGAGGAGACGGGCCCGGACGGTGAAGTGCCGCCGTTCTGGCGGATGGCGGCACTGATCCGCCCCCTCGCCCTGGTGGCGGGCCCGGGTACGGCATCCGGCCTCACCCTCGACCTGCCGGCCCGCCTGCTGGACCAGGAGTTCGGCCCGGGCCGGGTCGCCCGCTTCGAGGACGTCGACTTCCCCGCCACGCTCACCCACGAACCGACCCGCCGCTTCCTGCGCGAGACGGGCCTGCCCGAGGACGGCTTCCTCTTCTCCCTGGACACGGACGTCCCACTGCCGACCCTGACCGAGTACTACGCGGACGAGCGCCCCGGCGACTACCCGACCGAGCAACTCCCCACCCGCGCCGACCACTTGATACGCCTCGGATACCTCATCGAGGACAACAGCCTGGTCGTCGACGGCGCGACGGGCGAGGTGCTGAACTGGAACGAACCCGAGGCGAGGCTGTACGCCCTCAACACGGACGTCTCCACGCTGGCCTTCACCCTCTGGCTGCTGCACCGGGAGAAGGCGATCGACGAGGAGTCGGACCATGAGCTGACGACGGAGGCGTACGACCAGCTGGCGGCGACGATGATCGACGTGCTGCGGCGGGTCGATCCGACGGGAGCCGTCGACCGGTCGGGCTGGCACTACTGGACGGAGCTGTTCCAGGACGAGGCGGGTGGGGTGCTGTGAAAGGGAAGCTGAACTGGAGGCCGTGACCGGATTCGAACCGGCGTAACTCGCTTTGCAGGCGAGCCCCTCAACCACTCGGGCACACGGCCGTGTGATTCGAAGGTAGGGCGGGCTGGCGTGGGCCTCAAGGCAAGCCAGGGTGCTGCAATGGGACTGCCATACGGCGTTCATGAAAGCTCAGGAAGGGGCCGCGGGCCTACGACCATGGGCTGAGACCACCACCGTCTCCTGACAGGGGTCACATCAGGTTGTGCCCCTTACGCTGGCGTACATGGCTGCCCTGGACCCCCGCGACACCGACGTCGCAGACGCCCGCACCGTCCCGTCGGAATCCGACGGCGACAGTGTGCTGAGCCGGTCCTACCGGGCGCTCAGCGTCGGGATCGTCTCCGTGGTGCTGCTGATCGCCTTCGAGGCGACGGCGGTCGGGACCGCGATGCCGGTCGCGGCGCGGGAGCTGGACGGTGTGTCGCTGTACGCGTTCGCGTTCTCGGGCTACTTCACGACCAGCCTGTTCGGGATGGTGCTCGCCGGTCAGTGGTCGGACCGGCGCGGCCCGCTCGGCGCGCTGACCACGGGTATCGCGGCGTTCGCCGCGGGGCTGCTGCTGTCCGGGACCGCGGCTGCGATGTGGCCGTTCATCCTCGGACGGGCGGTGCAGGGGCTCGGCGGCGGGCTGGTGATCGTCGCGCTGTACGTCGTCGTGGGCCGCGCCTACCCGGAGCGGCTGCGGCCGGCGATCATGGCGGCGTTCGCGGCGGCCTGGGTCGTGCCGTCGATCGTGGGACCGCTCGCCTCGGGGACGGTGACCGAACACCTCGGCTGGCGTTGGGTGTTCGTCGGGATCCCGGTGCTCGTCGTCCTTCCGCTGGCACTGGCGCTGCCGCAGATACGACGCCGGGCGTCCGGGGCCGTCGATGACTCGGCGGACGGCGCCTCCTTCGGCCGGCGTCGCATCCGGCTCGCCCTCGGCATCTCCCTCGGCGCCGGGCTGCTGCAGTACGCCGCGCAGGATCTGCGGCCCCTCTCCCTCGTCCCCGGCATCGCGGGTGCCGCCCTCCTCGTGCCGGCGGTGCTCGGGCTGCTCCCGCGTGGGACGTACCGGGCGGCACGCGGGCTGCCGTCCGTGGTGCTGTTGCGCGGGGTCGCCGCGGGGTCCTTCATCGCGGCCGAGTCGTTCGTGCCGCTGATGCTGGTCACCCAGCGGGGGCTGTCGCCGACGCTCGCCGGGTTCTCGCTCGCGGCCGGGGGCGGGACGTGGGCGCTGGGTTCGTGGGTGCAGTCCCGGGCGCGACTGGAGCCGTACCGGGAGCGGCTGATGACGCTCGGGATGGTGCTGGTCGCCGCGGCGATCGCCACCGTGCCGAGCGTGCTCATCGACTCTGTGCCGGTGTGGATCGTGGCCGTCGCCTGGGGTTTCGGCTGCTTCGGGATGGGCCTGGTGATCTCCTCCACCAGCGTCCTGCTGCTCCACCTCTCCGCCCCCGAGGAGGCCGGCACCAACTCCGCTGCTCTTCAGATCTCCGACGGTCTGTCCAATGTGGTCCTCCTCTCGGCGGGCGGCGCGGCCTTCGCGGCCCTGGGCGGCGGCACGGTGAGCCATACGGCTACGGAGGCGTCCGGTTCGCATCCGGCGGCCTTCGCGGCGGTGTTCCTGCCGATGGCGGGGGTGGCGTTGGTGGGGGCGTGGGTGAGTACGCGGTTGCGGGAGCGGTGAGCCGTTAACCGATCGCCGCCGCGTGACCGTGGCCCCTATCCTCCTCGCATATAAGAGCTCACTCTCCGTATCGCTCCGGACCTCCGGCAGGCCCTCGACGACCTCGCGGACGCATGCGGTCGTCGGCCTGAGGAAATTGCCCTGGAAGCCGTACGCCGGCATTTGCACGACGAGGGCAGCCGCGTGCGTTCCACCGCGGAGCGGCTGGCCGCGGCGCATGCCGATCTGCTGAGGAGGTT
>NZ_JBQQCE010000603.1:0-4922 GCF_052245645.1 Streptomyces sp. KR55
GTCTCCCCCGGCGAGACCATCGCTCTGATGGGCCGCAACGGCGCCGGAAAGTCCACCCTTCTCTCCGCCCTGGTCGGCCTCGTCGAACCGGCGGCCGGCACGGTCCGCGTCGGCGACGCGACCCCGCACCACACCGCGGCCCCCGATCTCGTACGCCGCGTCGGCCTCGTACCGCAGGAACCACGGGACCTCCTCTACGCCGACACCGTCGCCGCCGAGTGCACGGCAGCCGACGCCGACGCGGGCGCCACGCCCGGCACCTGCCGGGCCCTGGTCTCCGACCTCCTCCCCGGTATCACGGACGACACCCACCCCCGCGACCTCTCCGAGGGCCAGCGCCTGACCCTCGCCCTGGCCGTCGTACTGACCGCCCGCCCTCCGCTGCTCCTCCTGGACGAGCCGACCCGTGGCCTGGACTACGCGGCGAAGGCCCGCCTGGTCGCCGTGCTGCGCGCGCTGGCCGCCGACGGGCACGCCATCGTGCTGGCCACGCACGACGTCGAACTGGCCGCCGAGCTCGCCCACCGGGTGGTCCTGCTGGCCGAGGGCGAGGTGATCGCCGACGGCCCGACGGCCGACGTCGTCGTCTCCTCCCCCTCCTTCGCACCACAGGTCACCAAGATCCTGGCCCCGCAGAAATGGCTCACGGTCACCCGGGTCCGCGAGGCACTGACATGACAGCCCCGTACTCCCCCCACATCCGCCAGGCCCGAGCCGTCCGCCTCGGTCCCCGCTCCCTCGCCGCCCTCGCCCTGGTCAGCGCGGTGGGCGGGGCCGCCTTCTTCTGGCCCTTCCTCGCCCCGCCGACCTCGCAGATCGCGGCGCACGCACAGGACGCTCCCTGGCTCTTCGCGGCCCTGTTGGTGCTGCTGGTCGCGGTGGTGGCGGCGACGATCTCCGAGTCGGGGCTCGGCCCGAAGGCCGTGGCCATGCTCGGTGTGCTGGCCGCGACAGGTGCGGCGCTGCGGCCGATCGGTGCGGGGACGGCGGGTATCGAGCCGATGTTCTTCCTGATGGTGCTGAGCGGCCGGGTCCTGGGCCCGGGCTTCGGTTTTGTGCTGGGCTCGGTGACGATGTTCGCGTCCGCGCTGCTCACGGGTGGGGTGGGCCCGTGGATGCCGTTCCAGATGCTGGCGATGGGCTGGTTCACGATGGGCGCGGGCCTGCTGCCGGGCCCGGACCGCCTGCGCGGCCGAGCGGAACTGCTCCTGCTGGCCGCCTACGGCTTTCTCGCCGCCTTCGCCTACGGCACGATCATGAACCTCGCGGGCTGGCCCTTCATGAGCGCCCTCGCCTCGAACGTGGCCTTCGACCCGGACGCGACGGTCCCCGCCAACCTGGCCCGCTTCCTGGCCTACTGCCTGGCCACCTCGCTCGGCTGGGATCTGGGCCGAGCAGTCGTCACCGTCGTCCTGACCCTGTTCCTCGGTCCGGCGGTCCTCAAGGCACTGCGCCGCGCCACGCGCCGGGCCGCGTTCGAGACGCCGGTCACATTCGACGCACCCGCTGAGTGAGCGGCCACGAACCCACCGTCACCCGGCGGGTGAGGCACCCCACATGACGCACATCACCTACTACCTACCCTAGTCGGACAAATCGGATGCCATGTCCACGCCATAACCCTCTCTGACCTGCACATTGAGAGCCACGTCACACAAAGAACCTTCACCTCAGATGCGACCACAACTAGTAAAAGGGGTCATTGCGGACCCTTTCCCGGCCTGCTTCTCTGGATGACGTCGCACGGCGCCGACGAGCCCACAGGGCCGCGGCGCCAATGCATGCCCCCGCCGCGCACCGCGTGGTTCCGGCATGCCGCGGCCACCCCGTCCCCGACGAAAAAGGTTCAACGTGTCCGTCTCCTTCCTCCGCCGCATCGCCGCCCCCAAGAAGGCCCTCACCGGCGTCGCCGTCGCCGCCGCCACCGCTGGAATGGCTCTGTCCGCCACCCCGGCCCAGGCTGCGACCACTGCTTCTCCCACCCAGGCCAAGGCGATCGCGAAGCAGATGGTCCCTGCCGAACACTTCAACGCGTTCAGCAAGATCGTCGAGCACGAGAGCGGCTGGGACGTCGACGCCACGAACCCGTCCTCCGGCGCCTACGGCCTGGTCCAGGCCCTGCCGGGCTCGAAGATGGCCGCCGCCGGCGCGGACTGGAAGACCAACGCCAAGACCCAGATCAAGTGGGGTCTGGACTACATGAACTCCCGCTACGGCAGCCCGACCGGCGCCTGGAGCTTCTGGCAGGCCAACGGCTGGTACTGATCCGGCCCAGCAGCACCCAAGAACGAGGCGGCGGCCCCCGATCCCCGGGGCCGCCGCCTTCGGCATTCCTCCATGCCGTCAATCCGCTGGATACCCGCTCATGCCCCGCCGCTCCGGGAAGTCGAAGTTGGCATCCACATACTCCTCCAGGTCATGGACAAGGAGGAGCTCGTATTTCGAAAGCCCGCCGAGTCGGCGAAAGACGTATCGAGCAAGCTCTTCAGAGTTCTTCCAATCCGGGCATTCCGCCCGGAAGTGAGTGTCGATCACGAGGGGATGATTCTCGAAGACCGGCCACACCCACTCACCGCCAGGCGGAAGCAGGGTGACGTTCGCAGCCGCATGGGCGATTCCGACGTGGTAGATCTCGCCGTTCCGCGTCACCCCGGGCGCGCGGAGGACCGCAGCGACATCCTGAGCGAGCCCCCTTTCCCATGCCGCATCCGCCTCGACGTCCAGCGGCGAGGCATAAATTTCGAAATCTCCCATGCACCGCTCCACCGTCACTGCACTTCGGATGGTCGCTGTGGTGCGGGGTCGTGATCGCGATCGTGGCCCGGAGGACGTGGATGAAAGCCCTGGGCATGCTCCACCCGTTCTTCACGCTCTCGGCGATCGTCGCGACCGGCAACCACTGGGTCCTCGACGCGGTCGGCGGAGCGATGGTGGTCGGCGCCGGGTTCGGCCCGGCATACGTGTTCCAGGGGCCGCGGGCGCGTACGACGATCAGGGCGGCCGAGGCCGGCAGCTCGCCGGAGCCGGTGAAGGACCGGACTCCGGGCCGACCTTCTCAACCGGAAGGGCACGCCGTGCGGAACGGGACGTCGGGCGCGTACACCTGCCACTCCCAGTCCAGCAGGCCGCCACTCGCGACACGGCAGGCCATGCCGATCGTGTCCGCGGCGATCTCCGGGTAGTCGCCCAGGTCCCACAGGTACGCGATGCCGTCGCTGGAGGTGACCAGGGTCTGTCCGTCCGGGCCGAAGAGCACGTCGTCCACCCTGTCCGGGTGCTCGCCGAGACGGCCCGCCAAGTGCGGTTTCCTGAGGTCGGCGACGCTCCACAACCAGGTGATTCCGTCCTCGCCGGCGGCTGCGACCAGGTTTCCGTCGGGGTGGAAGGCCACGCGATTGAACCTGACCTGCTTCTCGTCCTCACGGCTCACGCTGCTCATGTGTCGAGGGTGGCGAGGGTCGCTGACGTCGAAGAGGGCCAGGGCTGCCTTTTCGTCGCTGTACATGATCGGGTCCGCGATCGCCACGAGGGTGCCGTTCGGGCTGAACGCCGTATTGCCGTTGAGGCCGATCCGCGGATGCTCCGGGGAGGGCAGCATGACGAAGCCCTTGTCACCGGCTGACAGGTCCCACAGGCTGACGCCTCGGGAGACGTCGCCCGGCGATGTCAGCAGACGGCTGCCGTCGGGGCTGAACGAGACGTCGGCGTAGGGGTGGGGCTCGGGGAAGTGAGCGGTCCTGGTCGGTCGGGCGGGGTCCGCGATGTTCCAGAGGCCGAGATCCTCGCCGTGGACCGCGAGGAGCGGCGCGTCGGGCGAGAAGGCCAGGGCTGTCCCGTTCCACTCTTCCGTGGTGAACCTGCCGGCGATGCGCGGACGGGTCCGGTCGGACACATCCCACAGCACAACCGTCCCGTTGATGTGGGCGCTCGCCAGCAACGTGCCATCGGCATTGAGGGCTATGTCGTTGATGACGCTGTAGGTGTCTCGGAGCGTGGCCTTCGCCTTGGGGCGGGTGCGTTCGCTCACGTCCCAAAGGCTGGTCTCGGTCGCTCCGCTGACGGCCAGCGTCTTGCCGTCAGGCGTCAGCGCCATCCGCGTCGAGCCTCCGCCGCTGTCCACCTTTCCTGCGACATGGGCCTTTTGAGCGCTCCCCAAGCTCCAGTGGATGACCTCGGACTTGTCCCCGTAGGTACTGACCGAGACCAGGGTGCGGCCGTCAGCCCCGAACCTCAAGGCGTTGATGTCCACGCCCCGGTCGAGCTTCACACTCACACTCCTGTGCCCTATCAGGCTGTCCCGCCGTTCAGGGGCACGTGGGTCGGTCAGGTCCCACACGGCGACGACACCATCCTCGCCGGCGGTGGCCAGTCGTCGGCTGTCCCGCGAGAAGGTGAACCCCTGCACTTCGGCGGAGTGGACGGGCCATTCGGCCAGCTCCTCCAGGTCCGTCGGCTCGGTGACGTCGATCAGCCTGGCGGATCGGTCATCGATCGTGACCAGGGACTTGCCGTCCGGGCTGAACGCCACGTCACCCCGGGACCCGATCACTTTGTCGCCGCGTCGGGGCCGGCGCGGGTCCGAGACATCCCAGGTGCGCACGCCGCTCGTCACGTAGGCGTTCCCCACGTCGAGGGGGCCGCGGGTTTGGACGATAGCCGCCGAGGTGGCGAGTGTACGGCCGTCCGGGGCGAACGCCACCCGATCCGCCTCGTACACGCCCTTGGTGACCGAGAGGCGTTGCGGCCGCCGCGGTTCGGAGACGTCCCACAGGACGAGTGCGGCGCCCTCCTCCGCCGCCACGTCCTCGTCCTCGCTCCACCAGCCGGTCGCGGCGAGCCTCGTGCCGTCGGCGTTCAGGGCCAGAGCATCCGGTGAGCCCGGCAGCCCGTCGACGTGCAGCGTGTTCAGGCGTCGTGGCTCG
>NZ_JBQQCE010000604.1:0-4902 GCF_052245645.1 Streptomyces sp. KR55
TCACCGGGCTGCGGGGGCAGGCCCTGCGGCAGACCGCGCCGGACCGGGCGGAACTGCTCGCCGCTCAGGCCCGGCAGCTGACCGAGGAGGCGCTGGCCGGGGCGCCGGCCGACTTCCTGGCGTCGGGACTGCTGCAGCGGGGAGCTTTCGACGCCGCACTGGCTGTCGCCGTCATGTCGGCCCCCATGGGCACCGCGTATCCCCAGGGTTTCATCGGCTCGATCGGCTCGAACGGCGAACCGGTCGACGGAGCGGACGAAGACCTGGCCAAGGACCTGGCCAGGATGACCTCGTACCTGTCCCGCATGAACGACCTTCGCCTGGACGACCCCGAGAACCTCGACGCCGACATCGAGGTCATCCGGGAGATGCTCGCGGACATGGGCGAGGAAGACCCCTCTGGACGGGCACTACTGTCCGCCGCGCTCGGCAGCGCGCTCTTCGCCCGGGCGGCCGGCCGCGGCGACCCCTCCTCCCTCGAGGAGGTCGTGGAACTGCTGCGCTATGCGCGCTCGCACGCGCCGGACATGTCCGGACAGGTGGACCGGATACTCGCCGAGGCGCTCACGACCCTGTCCATCGGCCGCTTCGACGCGGAAGGGGCGCGCGAGGCCGCGGCACTCCTCGCCTCGTCGGCGGCCGCCCCCGGCCTGCCGACGGACGAGGAGGAGCCGGCGGACGGCTATCCGGTGCTCACCGACACCGACCGGGCGCTGATGGCGGCCCACACCGAGCTCCACAACGCCCTGCAGAACTACCTGTTCGGCCACGAGCCGGCCCAGCTCGAACGGGCCCGGGAGGTCGCCCGGCGGATGAAGGAGCTCACACGTGACGCGCCCGCCGGGGCGGCGGATGCCGGCCCGCACTGGTACGACCTCATGGGTGACGCCTACGTCGACCTGGTCGAGACCGTGGGACCGGCCGGCGGCCCGCGGCCCGATCTCACCGACGAGGTGGTCGACCAGTGCCGCAGGACGTTCGCCGCATGCCCCGCCGGACACCCGATGCGGCCCATGATCACGATGACGCTCACGCGGGCGCTCATGCAGCGTGCCGTCGCGCTCCGCGGCACCGAACCGGAGCGTGCGGCACGCCTCATGGCCGAGGCCGACGATCTGAGCGACATCCTCGAGGCGGAGATGCCGGAGGGGTCCCCGATCGACCTCGCCGCGATGACGCGCACCTTCGTCGACCTCATCGGCCGTGGCCGCCTCCCTGAGGTGTCCTCCACGAACACTCCGTCCCCCCGGACACCGCAGACCCCGGCACATCCGGCGTTTTCACAGGCGAACCCCTTCGCGTCCTTGATGGCGCCCATGCTGGCCCGCCTGTCCGGCGTCGCGGACCCCGGCGCGTGGCGCGACCCCGCGATCCCGGTGTGGATGCGGGCCAGCGGTGAGATCGGCGCCGCGGCCGGCGCGCTGGGCAGGCCGCAGCCCCGTATCGACCTGGCCCTGACCCATCTCGAAGCGGCCGTCGAGGCCATGGCGGACGTCACCGACCGGGGCAGCGACCAGCAGTCCGCCGAGCACGGCCTGGTGACGTTCGAGGGGGACATCCGGGCGGTCGTCGAGCTGGTCCTCATGCAGATCCTCGGCCGCGAGGGCGCCGCCCGGCTGTCCGACCGGCTGGACGGGGTGATGGAGAGCATCGAGGCGGCCGCGGCGGAGCTGCGCGTGCCCGAGCTGCCCGATTTCGGTGCCCTCTTCCGCACCGTCGAGGGCCCCGACGTGGACCGCGCCGCCGAACTGCTCGAACGCGGCCGCGGCCTGCTGCTGGCCCGGCGGATCGAGGCCCGCGCGGACATCGGCGACCTGCGGTCGGCGCACCCTGCGCTGGCGGCCGAGTTCGAGCGGCTGACCGACCAGCTCGCCGACGAGCCCGAGGTGCCCGACCCCGCACCGCCCGGGCACGCCGAGTGGGCCCGGCTGGCCCGGCTCCGCGCCTCCCGCGAGCTCGACGAACTGGTCAAGCGGATCCGTACCCAGCCGGGCTTCGACGGCTTCCTGCGCCCGCTCACCGCCGAGGAGTTGCGCACGCTCGCGGCCGACGGCCCCGTCGTCGTCCTCAACCAGGGCAAAGGCTTCTGCCTTGCCCTCGTCGTCACCCACCGGTCGATCACCGCCCTGCACCTCGAACCCGGGGCCGACGAGATCGCCGACGCAGCCCGGCGGCTGCGGGACGCCGTCGACGCGATCAATGCGCACGGCATGTCGAGGCCGTCCCTGGCGCAGCTCGTCGCCGCCGGGGCGACGGTCCGCGAGACGCTGGCGTGGACGTGGCACAAGATCGTGCGGCCGGTGCTGGAGCTGGTCGGGGCGGCGGACCCCGTTCCCCGCCAGGGGGTGTGGCCGCGGGTGTGGTGGGTCCCGACCGGTGCCTTCAGCGCCCTGCCGCTGCACGCGGCCCAGTGCACCTCGCGCGACTGCGCACTCGACGGCTGCGGTGCCGCACTCGACGCCGTGGTGTCGTCGTACGTTCCCGGTCTGCAGACCCTGGCGTACGCCCGCACCAGGGCCAGGGACCGCGACAGCGCCGACCACGGCGGCGCCCTGCTGGTCGCCGCGCCGGAGGACGAGCTGCCCGGCGTCGCCGCGGCGGCCGGCTACGCGGCGGAACTCCTCGGTGCGCGCGAGCCGTTGGTGGGTGCCGCGGCGACCCGTGAGGCCGTGCTGTCCGCGCTCGGCAGCACCTCGTGGGCGCACTTCGGCTGCCACGCGGCCACCGACCCGGCGGAACCCTCTGGCGCGCTGCTCCACCTGCCGAGCGGCGAGACCGTGTCCGTCCTCGAGATCTGCCGGGCCCGGCCCCGGTCGGCGCAGCTCGCCTTCCTCGCGGCCTGCGGCACCGCACGCACGGCGGAGCGGCTGACGGACGAGGCCATCCACATCACCAGCTCGTTCCTCCTCGCTGGTTTCCCCACGGCGGTCGGCACCCTCTGGGAGATCGACAGCGCGCACGCCGACCACGTCACCCGCGATTTCTACCGCCGTATGACAGGCGACGGCGCCGCCACCGCAGCCCACGCCCTGCACGACACCGTCCGACAGCTACGACGCCGCATACCCGACCGTCCGCACATCTGGGCGGCGTACGTCCACGCGGGGACATAGCCCGGCCCGGGCCGGCCGGGGATCGCGGCGATGTGGTCCACGGGGAGACCGTGCAACTACTGCTGTATAACCGGATCATGATTTATCACGTCGTGTCGCGTGACGAGTGGAACGCCGATCCCGACCGGCCGTACACACCCGCTTCCCTCGCCGAGGACGGTTTCGTCCACTGCTCTCCCGACGAGGAGACCACGCTCACCATCGTCAACGCGTTCTACCGCACCGGCCCCCGGCCTCTGCTGGCGCTGGTCCTCGACGAGGACCGGCTCACCGCGAACTGCGAGTGGGAGGCGGCCGCTCCCGCACCGCCTCCCGGCGTCGCCGAGAGCACCTTGTTCCCGCATGTGTTCGGCCCCGTCAACCGCGACGCCGTCGAGCGCGTCCTGGAGGTCCGCTGGGACGACGAAGGCCGCGCTACGGGGCTGGTGGACGCCGACTGACGGATCGGCGTGTGTCCCGACGGACTGCCTGATGACGGCTTCCGCGCTTCCTCATACGTCCCGGGGTGCGGGGCCGCCGAGAAGTTCCGTCGCCGTCTGGAGCGGAGTGGGGACACGTACGGGCGCGGCGTCGGGGTGGTCGTGGCAGGTGAAGCCGAGGCGGGTCATGGCCCGGACGACCTCGCCGCTGGTGAAGTCGCGACGGTCCTGCCGGGTGATGACTTCGCCCACTTGCTTGGCGGGGTAGCGGCGGCGGCCGATGGTCACGGACTCACCCGAGATGAGTTCCGGTGTGATGCCCTTCATCGAGGCCAGCACTTCGTTCTTGGTCAGTTCGAACGGGTATCGGGCGATGACACAGCGCATGATGCCTCACAGAGAGAAGGAGAACGGTCCGGCGAGGACGTCCCGTAGCCGGGTCCGGTCCGTGTACGTGCTGCTCCCGCGGTGAACGACGAGCTCGGACCGGGTGATGAACCCTGTGCGCTGATCGTCCCCGTCGCACAGGAGCAGATACTCGACACGGGCACCGGCCATGACGGACAGGGCCACCTCGACGGTCATGTCGTCACGGACCCGCGGCCAGGACGCGTCCACGTCCTCGGCCCCGGTCACAGGGGCGGGAGCCGCCTGATGTTGCTGCACCTGAACCGGCGTCAAAGCTGCCTCCTGTGCGATGGGTGAGCTTTCTGGTCCGATGGCTCTACGCCGCCGGGTCGAGCGCGGACTGCCGCTGCGCCCTGCGACCTGACGTTTCGCCGGCGGGCCGGCCCTGAGTCGTGCGGCCGCGACGGCCACGGGACGAAGACGATGAAGAAGACGAAGCAGATGATGAAGACCTGGAAGACCTGGAAGACCTGGCAGACGCAGCGCGGCGGGGACGTTCCGCCACGGGCACGGTGATGACGACGGGGACACCGGAAGGCGCCTGAGCCCCGGTGATACGGCTGAGCTCCGCCTCACCCGAACGTACCGAGGCGATCTGCGGGGTGATGCCGGCCGCGGCCATCAGCCGGGTCATGCCACGGCGCTGGTCGGGGGTCACGAGCGTGACGACGCTGCCGGACTCGCCCGCGCGGGCCGTACGACCGCCCCGGTGCAGGTAGTCCTTGTGGTCGGTGGGCGGATCCACGTTGACGACCAGGTCGAGGTTGTCGACGTGAATTCCGCGCGCTGCGACGTTGGTCGCCACCAGTACCGTCACATCCCCGCTCTTGAACTGGGCGAGGGTCCGCGTGCGCTGCGGCTGGGACCTGCCGCCGTGCAGGGCCGCGGCGCGGACGCCGCTCTTCAGTAGGTGCTTGGTCAGCCGGTCCACCGCGTGCTTGGTGTCCAGGAACATGATCACC
>NZ_JBQQCE010000605.1:0-4869 GCF_052245645.1 Streptomyces sp. KR55
GTCAGGCGCCCCGCCGATACTCGTCGGCCCACACCTCCACCGAGTCCGACGCACGGTCGAACGCCCCGGGCCGCGCCAGGAAGTCGGCGTTGTGCGTGGTCATCAGCGGCGGCACGTCGTCCGCGGCCCGGTCCTTGCGTACGAGGAGCAGGGCCTGTCCCTGCACGGTGCGCGGCAGCCCGAACCAGCGCACCGGCTGCTGAACCGTCCGCACGGCGACGACCTGGTCCCATCGCACCGTACGCGTGAGGAGGAAGCCCACGTGCCGCAGCCCGTGGGCACTCACCCACACGCCCATGCGCAGCAGCCGCAGGGCACCGGCAATGACCACGAGCGCGATGCCGAACACCGCCCCGGCGGACGACAGCGTGCCGGTCAGCGCGATGATCACCGCCGCGAACAGCACGTACGAGGCGAGCAGCAGCCAGATCGCGGCCGTGCCCACGCGCCAGGGCCCGGGACGGTAGGGCCGCCGCCAGCGGTCGCGATCGTCGAACGGCAGCGCGACGTCGTCCGCTGCGTCGAAGGCGCGGTCGGCCGTCAGGAAGGGCAGGGGCACGGCTGGTCCTCACTCAATCCACGCATGGGCTGTGCCGGTGAGGTTATCGACCTGCGCCCCCGCTCACCACCCTCGGGGGTCCGTCCGAGTCAGCTCCGGCTCAGCGCCCTTCGGACGCCTGGGACTGCTGTGGGTGCCCGGCCGAGTGGTCGAGCTCCAGCGCCGGCATGCCGATCACCAGGGAACCCACCAGCGCGGCGACGATGGTGAGCCCCATGAGCCAACGCCCGGCTATCTGCCCGGCGGTGGCCCGCTCGCGGGACGGGGGAGTGACATTGCTACGGAACCTGTCGGCTTCGGCGAGGAAGGCGAACGGCACGGGTTCGCGCCGACGGAACATCGGTGCTGCTTCTCCTCTCAGGGCTCGAACGCATCGCTGTCACCAACACAGACGAGCGAGTGCCTCAAAAGGTGCCCGGTTTCGCCGAATTCGCAGAAGTTGCCGACGTTCGCCGACGAATGTCGCGGCCCGGCACCGAACGCCCCGATGTCAGTGCCGGGCCGTAGAGTGGGCGCCGCCCGAGAGAAGTGGATGGAAGGGACCCTCCAAGCCGTGACCGACACCCCCGCCGACGCACCCCAGGAAGCCCCGGACCTCAAGCCGAGCTTCCGCAGCGACGTCACCGTCGAGCTGGTCAAGCACACCGCCTCGGACGCCGACGTGCTGTTCGCCGCCCGCGTCTCGACCGCCGGCGAGCAGTCCCTGGACGAGCTGAACAAGGACCCGGAGCGCTCCAAGGGTCTGATCAACTACCTGATGCGGGACCGGCACGGCAGCCCCTTCGAGCACAACTCGATGACGTTCTTCATCAGCGCCCCGATCTTCGTCTTCCGCGAGTTCATGCGGCACCGCGTGGGCTGGTCGTACAACGAGGAGAGCGGCCGTTACCGCGAGCTCCAGCCGGTGTTCTACGTCCCCGACGAGTCCCGCAAGCTGGTCCAGGAGGGCCGCCCGGGCAAGTACCGGTTCGTCGAGGGCACTCAGGCCCAGCAGGAGCTGGTCGGCCGCGTCATGGAGGACTCGTACCGCCAGGCCTACGAGGCCTACCAGGAGATGCTCGCCGCAGGCGTCGCCCGCGAGGTCGCCCGCGCGGTCCTCCCGGTCGGCCTGTACTCCTCGATGTACGCCACGTGCAACGCCCGCTCGCTGATGCACTTCCTCGGCCTGCGCACCCAGCACGAGCTGGCCAAGGTCCCGTCCTTCCCGCAGCGTGAGATCGAGATGGTCGGCGAGAAGATGGAGGCCGAGTGGGCCAGCCTCATGCCGCTCACGCATGCCGCCTTCAACGCCAACGGCCGCGTGGCGCCGTAACGCACATGCGCTACCCCGCTCGCCGAGCACAGGTGTACGGACCAGCCGGGCGAAGTGTCCGTATTGCGGCATTTGGAGAAGTTCATCTAGCCTGATCAAACGGACCCGGCACTGCTTGAACCCCCGAGCAGGCAGTGCCGGGCTCCATCTTTGTCCTGACTTATCCGGCCCCCCGAGGGCAGACCCCGCCGTGAGCAACGAGTAGCGTGTAACCCATGGCTCCGACCTCCACTCCGCAGACCCCCTTCGGGCGGGTCCTCACCGCCATGGTCACGCCCTTCACGGCGGACGGCGCACTTGACCTCGACGGCGCGCAGCGGCTCGCCACGCACCTGGTGGACGCAGGCAACGACGGCCTGATCATCAACGGCACCACCGGCGAGTCGCCCACCACGAGCGACGCGGAGAAATCGGACCTCGTACGAGCGGTCCTGGAGGCAGTGGGCGACCGCGCCCACATCGTCGCCGGTGTCGGCACCAACGACACCCGCCACAGCATCGAGCTGGCCCGCGCCGCCGAGAAGACCGGCGCACACGGCCTCCTCGTTGTCACGCCGTACTACAACAAGCCCCCGCAGGAAGGCCTCTACCGGCACTTCAAGGCCGTCGCCGACGCCACCGAGCTGCCGGTCATGCTGTACGACATCCCCGGCCGCAGCGGCGTCCCGATCAACACGGAGACGCTGGTCCGCCTCGCCGAGCACCCGCGGATCGTCGCCAACAAGGACGCCAAGGGCGACCTCGGCCGCGCCAGCTGGGCCATCGCCCGGTCCGGCCTCGCCTGGTACTCAGGCGACGACATGCTCAACCTGCCGCTGCTCTCCGTGGGCGCGGTCGGGTTCGTCTCCGTCGTCGGCCATGTCGTCACGCCCGAACTGCGCGAGCTCGTCGAGGCCTACACGACCGGCGATGTCCAGAAGGCCACCGAGATCCACCAGAAGCTGCTCCCGGTCTACACCGGCATGTTCCGCACCCAGGGCGTCATGACCACCAAGGCCGCCCTCGCCCTCCAGGGCCTGCCCGGCGGCCCCCTGCGTCCGCCCATGGTCGAACTCACGGCCCAGGAGATCGAGCAGCTCAAGATCGATCTTGTCGCCGGCGGGGTACAGCTCTGACATCAGACTTCGCCCGACCGGGCGTGTACGGACTTCACAACTGAATACGCGGGCCACCGGTGCCTGCACCCACAACGACAACTGCTTCTGCACGAACGTCACGCGCGCCACGTGCCCAACCGGTACGTGGCGCGCGTGGTGAGGAGAGTCTTTTGAGTCATCCGCATCCTGAACTCGGCCCACCCCCGCCGCTCCCCGAAGGCGGACTGCGGGTCACCCCGCTCGGCGGCCTCGGCGAGATCGGCCGGAACATGACGGTCTTCGAGTACGGCGGCCGCCTGCTGATCGTCGACTGCGGAGTGCTCTTCCCCGAGGAGGAGCAGCCCGGAATCGACCTGATCCTGCCGGACTTCACCTCCATCCGGGACCGCCTCGACGACATCGAGGGCATCGTCCTCACCCACGGCCACGAGGACCACATCGGCGGCGTCCCGTTCCTGCTCCGCGAGAAGCCGGACATCCCACTGATCGGCTCCAAACTGACCCTCGCTCTCATCGAGGCCAAGCTCCAGGAACACCGCATCCGGCCGTACACCCTCGAGGTGGCGGAGGGCCACCGGGAGCGCATCGGCCCGTTCGACTGCGAGTTCGTCGCGGTCAACCACTCCATCCCCGACGCCCTGGCCGTGGCCATCCGCACCCCTGCGGGCATGGTCGTCCACACCGGCGACTTCAAGATGGACCAGCTCCCGCTGGACAACCGCCTCACCGACCTGCACGCCTTCGCGCGGCTGAGCGAGGAAGGCATCGACCTCCTCCTCAGCGACTCCACGAACGCCGAGGTCCCCGGCTTCACCTCGCACGAGCGCGACATCTCCAACGTCCTGCGCCAGGTCTTCGCGTCCGCCCGCAAGCGGATCATCGTGGCGAGCTTCGCCAGCCACATCCACCGCATCCAGCAGATTCTGGACGCGGCCCACGAGTACGGCCGCAGGGTGGCCTTCGTCGGCCGCTCCATGGTCCGCAACATGGGCATCGCCAGGGACCTCGGCTACCTGAAGGTCCCCCCGGGCCTGGTGGTCGACGTCCGGACACTCGACGACCTGCCGGACAACGAGGTGGTCCTGGTCTGCACGGGCTCACAGGGCGAGCCGATGGCGGCCCTGTCCCGCATGGCCAACAGGGATCACCAGATCCGCATCGTCAACGGCGACACGGTCATCCTGGCGTCGTCCCTCATCCCCGGCAACGAGAACGCGGTCTACCGCGTCATCAACGGTCTCACCCGCTGGGGCGCCAACGTCGTCCACAAGGGCAACGCCAAGGTCCATGTCTCCGGCCACGCGTCGGCGGGCGAGCTCCTGTACTTCTACAACATCTGCAGGCCGCGCAACCTGATGCCGGTCCACGGCGAATGGCGCCACCTGCGGGCCAACGCGGAACTCGGTGCCCTGACCGGTGTTCCCCACGACCGCATCGTGATCGCCGAGGACGGAGTCGCCGTCGACCTCATCGAGGGCAAGGCGAAGATCTCCGGCAAGGTCCAGGCGGGCTACGTGTACGTCGACGGCCTCTCGGTCGGCGACGTCGGCGAGCCGGCCCTCAAGGACCGCAGGATCCTGGGTGAGGAGGGCATCATCTCGGTCTTCGTCGTCATGGACTCGTCCACCGGCAAGATCACGGGCGGCCCGCATGTCCAGGCCCGCGGCTCGGGCATCGAGGACGCGGCCTTCGTCGATGTCATCCCGAAGATCACGGAGACACTGGAGCGCTCGGCCCAGGACGGCGTCGTCGAGCCCCACCAGCTGCAGCAACTCATCCGCCGCACGCTGGGCAAGTGGGTCTCCGACACGTATCGGCGCAGGCCGATGATCCTCCCGGTCGTCGTGGAGGTCTGACCCGCGTACGACCCCTCGTACGCGTGAACCGGGAGCGGGGGGGCC
>NZ_JBQQCE010000606.1:0-4849 GCF_052245645.1 Streptomyces sp. KR55
CGGGGATGTCGTCGTGGACGCCGAGGCGGTAGTCGTGGCGGACGACCGGCGAGAAGTTGGAGACGGACAGGAGCGGTGTGCCGTCGGCGGCGTGGCGGAGGAAGGCGAAGACGTTGTCGTCGGCCGCGTCCCCGACGATCCACTGGAAGCCCTCGGGGTGGGTGTCGCGCTCCCAGAGGGCGGGCGTGTGGCGGTAGACGACGTTGAGGTCGCGGACCAGGTCGCGGACGCCGCGGTGGTCGGCCTCGGCTCCGTACGCGGGGTCGAGGAGCCACCAGTCGGGGCCGTGGGCCTCGGACCACTCCGCTCCCTGGGCGAACTCCTGGCCCATGAAGAGGAGCTGCTTGCCCGGGTGGGCCCACATGAAGCCGAGGTACGCGCGGTGATCGGCCCGCTGCTGCCACCAGTCGCCCGGCATCTTCGACACCAGTGACCGTTTGCCGTGCACCACCTCGTCGTGGGAGATGGGCAGCACGTAGTTCTCGCTGTACGCGTACACCATCGAGAACGTCATCTCGTGGTGGTGGTACTTGCGGTGGACCGGCTCATGGCTCATGTACTCCAGCGAGTCGTGCATCCAGCCCATGTTCCACTTCAGCCCGAAACCGAGGCCGCCGAAGCCGCTCGGGCCCTGGTGGTGGGTGGCTCGCGTGACGCCGTCCCAGGCGGTGGACTCCTCCGCGATCGTCACCACGCCCGGCGACCGCCGGTACACCGTCGCGTTCATCTCCTGCAGGAACGCCACCGCGTCCAGGTTCTCCCGCCCGCCGTGCTCGTTCGGTGTCCACTGGCCGGGCTCGCGCGAGTAGTCGAGGTACAGCATCGAGGCGACGGCGTCCACCCGCAGGCCGTCGATATGGAACTCCTCGCACCAGTACACGGCGTTGGCGACCAGGAAGTTGCGCACCTCGCGCCGGCCGAAGTCGAACTCCAGGGTCCCCCAGTCGGGGTGGGCCGCGCGCAGCGGATCCTCGTGCTCGTACAGCGGACGCCCGTCGAACTCGGCCAGCGCCCAGTCGTCGCGCGGGAAGTGCGCGGGCACCCAGTCCATGAGCACGCCGATGCCCGCCCGGTGCAGGGCGTCCACGAAGTACTTGAAGTCGTCCGGTGAGCCGAGGCGGGCCGTCGGGGCGTAGAAGCCGGTGACCTGGTAGCCCCAGGAGCCGCCGAAGGGATGCTCGGCGACCGGCATCAGCTCGACGTGTGTGAAGCCGAGGTCCTTGACGTAGGCGGGCAACTGCTCAGCCAGTTGACGGTACGTCAGACCTGGTCGCCAGGACGGGAGGTGGACCTCGTAGACGGAGAACGGCGCCTCGTGGGCGGGCAGCTCCGCCCGGCGGGCCAGCCACTCCTCGTCGCCCCACTCGTAGTGCGAGGCGTGCACGATGGACGAGGTGTTCGGCGGGGCCTCGGTGCGGCGGGCCAGCGGGTCCGCGCGCAGTGTCTTCGAACCGTCGGGACGGGTGATCTCGAACTTGTACAGCTCGCCCTCGCCGATCCCGGGTACGAAGAGTTCCCATACGCCGGTGCCGCCGAGCGAACGCATCGGGAAGCCCGTGCCGTCCCAGAAGTTGAAACCGCCGGCCAGGCTCACGCCCCGGGCATTCGGCGCCCACACCGTGAACCGGGTGCCGGAGACGCCCTGATGGGTCATCGGCTCCGCGCCCAGCGCCCGCCACAGCTCCTCGTGCCGACCCTCGCCGATCAGATGCAGGTCGAGCTCACCGAGCGCGGGCAGGAAGCGGTACGGGTCCTCCGTGTCCAGGACGGTCCCCTCGTACGCGATGCTGAGCCGGTACCCGGGGACGTCCTGCAGGGGCACCAGCCCGGAGAAGAACCCGTCGCCGTCGTCGTGCAGCTCGGCCCGCAGATTGCCGGCGACCACGGTGACGGACAGGGCGTACGGCCGGAACGCCCGGAACACGACTCCGCCCGGGACCGGGTGGGCGCCGAGCACCGAGTGCGGGTCGTGATGCGTACCGGTGAGCAGACGCTCGCGGTCCCCGGCATCGAGGGCGGGGGAGACGGAGGCCACGACGGGGACCTTCGACGCGGTCGTCTTCTTGGCGGTTGTCTTCTTTGCGGTCGTCTTCTTGGCCGTGGCCTTCTTGGCAGTCGCCTTCTTCGCCGCGGCCTTCTCAGCAACCGCCTTGCCGGCCGTCGTCTCCTTGGCCACGACCTTCTTCGCCGTAGCCTTCTTGGCAGTCGCTTTCTTCGCCGTCGCTTTCTTCGCCGTCGTCCTCTCGGGCGCAGCCGCCTTCTCCTCGGCCGTCTTCTTCGGATCCGAACCGCTGGCGGGGGTACGGGGAGTCACGGGCGGGGCCTCCTAGGAGAAGGTGCGATCAGGTCAGATGGGAGGAAGCGAGGCGCCGCGCCGCCGACAGCGGCACCGGGAGCCAGTCCGGGCGGTGCCGGGCCTCGTAGACGACCTCGTAGACCGCCTTGTCGGTCTCGTAGGCCCGCAGCAGCACCGGGTCGTTGCGCGGATCGCGGCCGTCTATCTCCGCGTACCCCGAGCAGTACGCGGCCCGGCAGGACTCCGCCCAGCCGGGCACGGACGGCCGGACCGAGTGCGCCGCGTAGTCGAAGGAGCGCAGCATCCCCGCGACGTCCCGCACGGTCGGCTGCGGCATCCGCCGTTCGGCCAGCGGCCGGGCCGGCTCGCCCTCGAAGTCGATCAGCGACCACTCGCCGCCCGGCGAGCGCAGGCACTGCCCGAGGTGCAGATCGCCGTGGACGCGCTGCGCGGTCCAGGTGTGGCCCTCGGCCGCCAGATCGGCCAGCGCCCGGAACGCGGAGCGCAGCCCGGGCGCGTACGTCCGCAGCGCCGGTACCGCCTGTACGGCGGCGTCGAGGCGCTCGAGCATGCCGTCGACCATCGAGCGCAGTTGGATGTGGCCCAGCGTCACGGTCGGCAGCGCGCGGGCCAGCGCGGTGTGCACCTCGGCAGTGGCGCGCCCGAGCGCCCGCGCCTCGGCGGCGAAGTCCTCGCCCTTGGCCAGTTCGCGCAACGCCAGCTCCCAGCCGTCCGCCGCACCCTGGATGTAGGGCTGGAGGACGCCGAGGACATACGACTGACCGGACAGCTCGGCCCGCAGCCACGCCGTCGGCGCCGGCACCCGCGGGCAGCCCTCGCGGGCCAGCGCGAGCGGCAGCTCGAGGTCGGGATTGACGCCGGGCACGATCCGGCGAAGCAGCTTCAGGATGAACGTGTCTCCGTAGACGACCGACGAGTTGGACTGCTCGGCGGTCACCGCGCGGGGCACCAGGCCGGACCGTACCTCCTGCCGCGGCTCCCGTTCGAAGCGGAGGCCGCCGATCCGGGCCCGGGTGCGCAGCGCCTCCAGGAGCAGCTCGGCAGGCCGGGGGTCGTACAGGGCCTCGTACACCGTGCGTCCGGTGAGCGGCCCCTCGGTCACATGGCCGATCAGCGCGGGCGCCAGCCGGGGCGGCAGCGCCTCGCGCTCACCTATCAGGAGCTGGTAGCAGTCAGCGGGGCCGGTGCCGTGGGCGAGCGGCTGATGGACCTGGACGAGCAGGTGGTACAGGCCCAGCTTCCCCCCGGCCGGCAACAGCTCGGTGGCCGCCACCAGCGAGAACCCGGTGACCGGACGCCCCTTGCCCGCGAACCAGCGCTGCCGTGGCAGCCATTCCCGCAGCAGGGGGTCCAGTGACGCGAGGAGACCGGGGCCGGCCGTGGCGGGGCGGGTGACGGCTTCCGACATGGCGTGCGTCCTTTCCCCCATTTTTGGTTCGCCTCCGGGGCGCTCCAGCCGGTGTCGAGAGCTCGACCGTGCTCAGCCCTTCGGGCCCCCGCGCGCTCGACCTCTCGACACCGGCGCGCCCCTTCGGCTCACGCGGGTGGGCGGGGTGTTACTGATGCGTGCCCCGGGCGGAGCGGGAGAAACCGCCCCGCCCTGGCGTCCTACGCGGCGTCCTTACGAAGCCGGAACCAGTAGAAGCCGTGACCCGCCAGGGTCAGCAGGTACGGCAGTTCGCCGATGGCGGGAAAACGGACCCCGCCGATGAGCTCGACCGGATGGCGGCCGCTGAAGGAGCGCAGGTCGAGTTCGGTCGGCTGCGGGAAGCGGGAGAAGTTGTGCACACACAGGACCAGGTCGTCGCCGTGCTCCCGCAGGAACGCCAGTACGGCCGGGTTGGAGGACTGGAGTTCGGTGTACGAGCCGAGGCCGAAGGCGTGGTTCTGCTTGCGGATCTCGATCATCCGGCGGGTCCAGTGCAGCAGCGACGACGGCGACGACATGGATGCCTCGACGTTGGTGACCTGGTAGCCGTAGACCGGATCCATGATCGTCGGGAGGTAGAGCCGGCCCGGATCGCAGGTGGAGAAGCCCGCGTTGCGGTCCGGGGTCCACTGCATCGGGGTGCGTACCGCGTCGCGGTCGCCGAGCCAGATGTTGTCGCCCATGCCGATCTCGTCGCCGTAGTACAGGATCGGGCTGCCCGGCAGGGACAGCAGGAGTGCCGTGAACAGCTCGATCTGGTGGCGGTCGTTGTCCAGCAGCGGGGCCAGTCGGCGGCGGATGCCGATGTTGGCGCGCATGCGCGGGTCCTTGGCGTACTCCGCGTACATGTAGTCGCGCTCTTCGTCGGTGACCATCTCGAGCGTGAGCTCGTCGTGGTTGCGCAGGAAGATGCCCCACTGGCAGCCGGACGGGATGGCCGGGGTCTTGGCCAGGATCTCCGAGACCGGGTAGCGGGACTCCCGGCGGACGGCCATGAAGATCCGTGGCATGACCGGGAAGTGGAACGCCATATGGCATTCGTCGCCGCCGGCGCGGAAGTCGCCGAAGTAGTCGACCACGTCCTCGGGCCACTGGTTGGCCTC
>NZ_JBQQCE010000607.1:0-4846 GCF_052245645.1 Streptomyces sp. KR55
TTCCCCACATCAAGGCGAACGGGAAGCGCGTCCGGCGCGACCAGCTCGACGTGCCCGACTCCTTCGGCGAGGGCGTGCTGTGCCTGATCGACCGTAACGGCAGCTACCCGTCCGCCTGTTCGGCCGTCCCCCTCGCCCCGAACAAGCTCCTGCACACCGGCCCGCTCGACGCGTTCGACAAGACTCAGGCCGGCATCTACCTCATCGACATCCCGGCCTGGAACCGCACCGACATGCCGCACCCCCTGGGGCGGATCATCGAGCGGCCCGACGACCAGGGCCGCGTGTGGGTCACCACCCCCCACATCAAGCAGCTCGAGAAACTCGTCCGCGAAGGCCACCTCGCCGCCGCGCCGACCATCCACGACTCCTGGACCGGGAAGGCCAACGAGTCCCTCTTCAAGCCCTTCTACGAGGCCACCCGGAAGGCACGCACCGAATTGGTCCAGGTTGGCGGTGACCCCTACAAGGCATATAAGACGCGCCTGTCCATCGCGCTGCGCCTGCTGTGGCCCAAGCGCCAGGAACAGAAGTCTCCGTTCTGGCGGCCGGACTGGCGCATGAGCATGGTGGCCGAGGGGTCCGTCCGTCACTGGAGCGTGGCCTTCAGGGCCGTCCAGGAAGGCCACACTCTCCTCGCGCTACGCAACGTCGACGCGGCCGTCTTCTGGACGCCTGACGGCACACCGCCCTCCACGTACCGGATCGGGACCGGCTTCGGCGAAGTGAAAGCCAAGTTCATCCAGCCCGGCGAGATCATCCCCGAAGGTGACGACTGATGGCCGGCCCCACAGGACGCGGAGGTTCCCTGGGCGCTGCCCTCAACGACCTCCTGCGCTCCCAAGTCACCCCCCGTCACCGGCTGTCGTCGTACACCGCCAAGCACTGGCACGCCCAGCTCAACCATCTCACCGCAACCCAACGCGGCTACCAGGCCCTGGAGGACGCCGGCCTCCACGTGACCACCAAGACCCTGATCAACTGGCTGTCCGACCCCGAGTACAACATCCGCCGCAGCTACATCGACATCATCCACACCGCCTACGAGAACGCCGCCATCGTCCCCGCCGACCCGATCCCCGACCACCTCAAGAACGGACAGTTCGAGATCAGCGGCATCGTCAAGACGGGCGACGACGAACGCGAGCGCGGCAACCGCCGGGCGGCGCCCCTGCGTATCGACGGCAGCCGGGGCGACTGGGCCGAGATCGAGGAACTCTGGCTGGCCGGCGAGCTCACCGACGACGAGTTCGAAGACCACTTCATCGACGACATCATCGTGGCGGACATCGGCGAAGGCACCGACGGATGGGAGTTTCCCGGCGCCTCATACTCCGTCGAACTCAGGTGAGGTCGAGGCCATGGCTCAGCTGAAGATCGGGGACCTGTACGAACTCCTGCGTCAGGCCCCCGGACGACGAGACCTTGAGCAGGACGGGATCCGGCTCGTGTACGACGGCACCGTCCTGCACATGTCCACGGCCGACGCCCCAGACAGCGTGATCGACCGCGCCGATACCTGCGGGTTTACAACCGAGCCGTGGGAGGTGACCGCGTACCGCGCCAGCATCACCAGCACGGAGGTGTGGCTGCGCATCCTCAACAGTGAGCACGGCGACCACCTCATCGATGTCTCCCCCTTCTGGGCCAGCGCCCCCGCCGCGATCACGTTCACCGCGGGCGGGCACACGGCGGCGTTCCCGGTGATCGCCTGCCCGACGGCACCAGCCGACCGGCGCCCGTAACGCGGCCGCCATAGGGGAAGGACCGACAGGTGAACGGACGCTGCTGTCCCACGTGCGGCGTCCCTCTGCAGGGTGTGAGCTCCGGTCGCGGCCGCGGTCGGCACCTGTGTCCCATAGACGGGTATGGCGTCATCCTCGCCATATGTTGGCGGTGATGTCGAAGGCCTCCTCGATCGCCGCTCAAATCTGAGCCCGGCACGCGCGGTGGCGCAGACGAGGAGGAACGCACCGTACTCGGTGCTGCGCGCTGGTGGCCGCAGCACCGAGCCACAGTGACTCAGCGGTGGTGATGCCACCAGTAGAGCGCGAGTGCCCCGACACCGCTCAGGCTCGCTTTGAACGCAGTCCGTACTACCTCGTCGGTGGCCGATTGGATCAGGCGACGGATCTGGCGCCGTGCCGGTCCTTCAGCGAGATGGGCTCGTATGCCGTCGTGCTTGCGGGCGGCGCAGGGAGTGTTCGAGCTGCGTCCTTGCGGGACAGGACGCCTAGACTTCTTGTGGCTGGGAATGTCGACCTCCAGAGTCGATGGTTCCTTCGGCAAGGCGGCCTCCTGTTGCGAGCAGGGGGCCGCTGCCGTTTCCGGCGGAGCCCTCTAGGCCGTCACCACCATTCTGACGCAGCGAGCGGTCCTTTATGCGGCGGGTGACGTCTCGTCGCCCCCTTCAACGTCCCGGGACCTTGGTCCTCATGGCGCCGGATTGGGCCCAAAAGGCATTTCGGAGTTGGCCTATGAGCCTCCGTAAGAGGAATTCCAGCTAATTGCCCTTGACGTTCCTCCAGTTCAGGATGCGTCTGCGTATTTCTCATGGACGCGGCTTGGCCGTTGGGATCTTCCATTCAAAATCTCAGCTGGGGTGCCTTAGATGGTCCATGCCCCTATGCCCAGATCGGCACAAAACGCCGCTCCGGCACAGTCGCCGCAGTCCGGAGCGCCTGTCCGCGGTCTTCGCAGAGTCAGCAGATTCAGGGCAACAGGCCAAGTCGGGCAAGCAGCGCGACGCGTTCTTCGACAACGCGAAGTACCTGACGATCGTGCTGATGGCGATAGGCCGCTTCTGGGAGTGCCTGAAGGTGGCAGCCGCATCCTGGAGGGCGTGCACACAGTCGTGTACAGCTTCCACATGCCGACGTTCGGCATCATCTCCGGCTACTTCTCGCGCAGTTTCGACATGCATCCCGAGCGCCTCAGGCGGCTGGTCACCGGGCGCACACAGGCGGTGTAGACGACGCAGACGCCGCCGGGTTCGTCCGCCGCGTCGACTGCGGCCATCCCACCCCGCTGTGCCCGCGACCGGTTCGCCGACATCTGGCCCGCCGGCCGGTGGCGCCGGGCCAAGCTCACCCACCAGTTGGATGCCTGCCTGCGCGTCCTTGGCGTCCCGGACACCGTCACCACCTCTGGCACGGTCCGGTCCGGCGGGGACTCGCCCGTAGGCCGGGGTGGGGCGTGGCCCGGCAGGGCCGTTGGGCGAGCTGAGGAGAGAGATCAGCTACAGGTTTCGCAACTGACCCACCCGTCGTTGGCGTTGTCGTCGCTCGCTCTTGAGTGCGTGTTTCTGATCCTCCGGCGCCTCACGCGGAAGGTGCCCGCACCGACTGGTCGAAGAGGCCTGACGACGCCCAGCGGAGCCCCCTGCCCCCTTGCTGTCCAGCGCAATGGTCGAGGATGGAATCATGGCAGGGGACGAGAGCGAGATCGCTCTGAGTAAGCAAGACCTTCGTGAGGTCACCGCGTTCGCTGCGGCGTGCGCGGAAGTGGTGCTTGAGGTATTCGAGGCGGATCAGCCGGATGACTCGCGGCCCCGAGACGCTATCGGTGCCGCGTGGGAGTTCGCTCGGGGTGGTGAGCGAGGGAAGTCTCTGCGCGACACAGCGTGGGCGTCCCTCAAGGCAGCGAAGAGTGCGGACACTGCGGCTGCGCGCGAGGCAGCTCGGGCAGCGATGTCTGCGGCAGGCGCCGCCTACTTGCATCCGCTGGCCAAGGCCACCCAGGTTAAGCACATTCTCGGAGCAGGCGCTCACGCGGCCAGAGCAGCCGAACTCGTCGCTGGCGACAATCGGAGCATTGGTGCCGAGCACGTTGAGCAAGTAGTGCATCGTGCAACACCGGTCGTCGTGGAGGTGCTCAAACGCTTCCCAGCGGCACCAGGTGGCGGTGGACGGGTTGGTGAATTGATTCGCATGCTGGACGCTGACCTTCGTTCGCTCGCCCTCAGTGAATGACTTTCAGCATTCAGGTGACGCCGCCCCCTTGATCACGGAGCTCAGCCCTCATCAGGCAGCGGTCGGCGCTGGTTTCCTCGGCCAGCTGGGGGTGGCTCCCTTGCGGGCGAGGCGCCGGGTCATGAGGGTGATGGCGGCCCAGGTGATCAGTGTTTCGGAGTGCTGGATGAGCCGTTCGTAGTCCCTTGCGTGGCGGCGGGCGTGCATCATCCACGCGAGACTGCGTTCGACGACCCAGCGTCGGGGCAGCACGACGAAGCCGGAGGCGTCCTTGAGGCGGCTGACCGGCTTGATGGTGAGGTTGAGGTGCTGTTTCGCCCAGGTGACGAGCTTCCCGGCGTAGGCGGAGTCGGCCCACACGATCGTGATCTCGGGGTGCATCAGACGGAGACGGAAGAGAACTTCCTTGGCCGCCGCGGCGTCATGCAGATCGGCGGGGGTGACCATGACCATGAGGGGAAGTCCGCGGGTATCGACGACCAGGTGGCGCTTGCGGCCGTTGATCTTCTTCCCCGCCTCGTAGCCGCGAGTGGCCTTGGAGACGGTCTCAGCGGCTTTCACGCTCTGGGAGTCGATCACCGTGGCCACCGCCCGGGGGCCTTTTCCCATGTCCCGGCGGATCCGGCCCGTCAGATGGTCCCGGATCTGGCCGATGATCCCGGCAGCTGCCCAGCGGGCCATGAACCCCCAGACCGTGCGCCAGGGCGGGAAGTCCGCGGGCAGGGCACGCCATTTGCAGCCGGTGTCTCAATGCCGTTGCTTGAGAGGTGCACGTAGTTCCTCTCCAGGCGCGGTGACCGCCGGGGCGCTGGTTCGTTGACACGGATATGCATCCATGGATCGGGTTATCCGATGAAGTCCGGCTCGGGTTGCTC
>NZ_JBQQCE010000608.1:0-4787 GCF_052245645.1 Streptomyces sp. KR55
GAAGACGTAACCGACGTCCCCGCCCGGGGTGCTGATCTCGCCCGCGCTGGGGGCATCGAGACCGGAGGCGAGCCGCAGCAGGGTGGACTTGCCGCATCCGGAGGGGCCGACGACTGCGACGAACTCCCCTGCGCCGACGTGGAGTTCCACTCCCGAGAGCGCGGTGGTCCCGCTGTCGAAACGCTTGTCGACGGCTACGAAGCTCAGCGTCGTCTGCACTGCTGTCGCCACGTCGGCTCCTTCCTGTGGGCCTGTGGTGCACTCACCGATGTTCATAGCATCAACATTCTTTGTTTCGGCGGAATGTCCCGGTCGTTTACGCCAGGGACCAGTCAGAGCGCTTCGCGGATCACCGTGGTACGGCTCACCGCTCGCCCACCCTTGAAGACGATCCGGTCCGGGTACGAGGCCCCGACAGTCCCGGAGAGCGAGTCGGCCCGTACGGCGAGGAGGTCGGCGATCGCACCCTCGTACGGCCCTGCGGCGGGTAGCCCGAGGACCGTGCGGGCGCCGGTGGTCACCGCGTGGACGGCCTCGGGCAGCGACAAGTGACCCGCCGCGACGAGGAGTCCGGCGGTCTCCAGGGGATCCGCCCTGCCCACCGGGTTGAAGGGGTCGCGGATGTTGTCGCCGCCCCCGGCCAGGGGCACGCCCGCGTCCAGGAGGGCGCGTACGGCGGTCAGACCGCGCGGGGTGCGGGCAGGGGTGTCGCGGCCCTGGAGGTAGAGGTTGGTGAGCGGCAGTGCGACGACCCCGATCCCGGGTGCCGCCGCCTCCTTGGCGATCCGGGCGGCCTCGGCCGGGTCCAGGCCGCCCAGTCCCACGCAGTGGCTGGCGGTCGCACCGTGGGCGAAGCCCCGCTCCCGTACCGCCTGGGCGAGCAGCAGCAGATCCTTCGGGTCCGGACGGAGATGCTCGTCCGCATGCAGATCGACGCCGACGCCGTGCCGCTCGGCGATGGTCAGGGCGCGGGCGACGGCGGCCTGCGGGTCGTCGGAGAGGTGCGGGCAGCCACCGAGCAGGTCGGCCCCCGACTCCAGTGCCTCATCGAGGACTTCGTCGGGCTCCTCGATGTGCAGTACGGCGATCTGCAGCGCAACCCGCTCGCTCAGCTCCTCGCGCAGCCGCAACAGCGCCCGCAGCCCCCGGAGCGGATCGGGGCCGGGCAGGACGTCGGCGTGGGTGCGGACGGCGGTCGCACCGTTGGCGACCAGCTCGTCCAGGGCACGGCGGGCCCTGACCAGCACGTCCTCCTCCGTCACCCGCTCGGCATAGCCGCGCCAGGCGGCAACCGCCCCCGGCAGGTCGCAGGGCGGTGCACCGGCCAGGTCCCAGGTGAGGGCCTTGTCGAGGTGGGCGTGGGGTTCGGCGGGAGCGGGCAACAGCAGGAAGCCGGAGAGGTCCATCTCCTCGCAGGCGGAGGGGAGTCGACCGGCCTGCGCGACGGCCGACACCCGCCCGTCCTCGATCAGTACGTCCCGGACCTGCCCTTCGGGCAGCCGCGCCCCACGCAGCAGCAGCGCCGTCGCCGTCATCGTACGTCCCCGTTCTGCGGTGCCGTGAGTACCGCGAAGCCGTCGAAGGCGTGCCACATCACGGGCTCGCCGAACATGTCCTGGCGGCGGACCGGCCGGGTCCGTCCGCGTACCACCTGGTCGAAGGCTTCGGCGACCCGTCCCACGAAGTAATGGCCCTCACGGTGGCGGAGCTTGTGCCCCAACAGGGCTGCTTTGACCGGGAGTTCAGCCAATCGTCGAGTCGATGCGGCGAAGGCGGGTACATCGGCGCCCGGCACATGGGCGAAGAAGGGACCGCTGATCAGGGTGTCGCCGGCGAGGAGCTGGCCGCTCTCCGGCTCCCAGAGGCAGATGCCGTCGGGCGAGTGGCCGGGGGTGTGCAGGACGTGCAGCCTCCGCCCGCCCAGGTCGAGCTGCTCCCCTTCCCTGAGCAGCCGGGTCGGTCGCACCGCGTCGATACGCCACTGGGACAGTTCGGGGACGGGCCGCACCTCGATCCGCGAGTCGGTGAGGAAGAAGCCCTCGACGGAGAGTGCGCTCAGCTCGATGTAGCGCTGCCGCATGTCCTGGGCGATGTGCTCGTACGTCTCGAGCCACTCGCGCGGTGCGGGCTCGCCGTGCAGGTCCGCGCCGGCCTCGTGGACGGCGAAGTCCTTGGCCTCGCCCACAAGCGAGGCGTTGCCGCCCCGGTGGTCGTAGTGGTGGTGGGAGTTGACGACGAGCAGCGGCAGCGAGGTCAGCGCGCGCACCTCGCGCCCGATGTCCCCGATGCCCATCCCGGTGTCGTACAGCAGGGCGAGGTCGTCGCCCACGACGAGATAGCTGTTGACGTGCCCGGGCTCGGCGATGAGGAAGGTCCCAGGTCCGGTCTCCTGTACGGAGAACCAGCCCCGCCCGCTCACGCGCCGATGCCGTGGTAGCGGCGGGCGTGGTGGACGAGAGCGCTGTCCCCGCCTCGGCCGGGGATGATCTCGTCGATGTCGGCTATCAGCAGCAGGTGGTCCCCGGCCGCCACCTCTTCCCGTACGCGGCACAGAACGGCGTACGTGCTCTGCGCGAGCAGCAGCGGCACACCTCCCTCTCCCGTCGTCCATTCCAGCCCGGCGAACCGGTCGGCGGCCGGATCGGCGAACCGCCGTGAAACGGATTCGCCGTCCGCGGCAAGGATGTTGAGGGCGAACCTGCTGCCGTCCTGAAGCAGCGGCAGGGTGCGGCTGCCGCGCTGGACACCGATCGCTATCAGCTGCGGCGTGCGGCTGAGGCTCATCACGGCGGTGCTGGTGAATCCGGCGGGTGTGGCATCGGCTGCGGCGGCGGTCACCACGCAGACGCCGCCCGCGAGGGCGGCCATGGCATCGAGGAATCCGGCCGTGGCGGGTCGGTCGGCGGTGGTCGCGGTCATTCGGGCTCCTCGCTTAGAATGTTCGTCACATCAACATTGAGCGTAGGAGACATGTGTTTCGCGGGAGTAAATCCCACTCCGAAGTGACCGCTTAGGATTTCCGCCATGGCAGACCGCCCCACCGAAACCCCCGCCGATCCGGACCAGCAGCTCGGCGACGCGATCCGTCGGCTGCGCAAGAAGCGCGGCCTCACCCTTGTCCAACTCGCGGGCAGCGCAGGCCTTTCGCACCCCTTCCTCAGTCAGCTGGAGCGCGGGCTGACCCGCCCGAGCATGCCCTCGCTGCACCGGATCGCCCAGGCGCTCGGCACCACCCAACAGGCCCTGCTGGCGCACTCGGCTACCTCCCCCGCCGACATCCATGTCGTACGGGAAGGGGCCGGCACCCCCGTCGCCAACAGCGGCGGCTCGGCCCGGATGCTCGGGGCACCCCAGTTCGCCGTCCATCCGGTCGAATACACGGGAGGACCCACCGGCTTCGAGGAGTACTACGACCACCCGGGCGACGAGTTCCTCTACGTGGTGCACGGCTCGATCGAGGTCGACCTACTGGGCCCCGGCGGCCGCGAACTGCACCGCCTCCACGCCGGTGACAGCCTGCTCTACCCGGGCGGAACCCCGCACCGCTGGCGAGTTGTGACGGAGGATCAGGATCCCTCCGGGGCGCGCATCCTCACCGTACAGAACGCCCCTCGCTAGAACGCCGAGCAAAGGCGACAGGGGTAGAGGTCGTTCGGTCGGCTCGACTGAGGCCGACGACATGATCGGATCATACTGACGAGCCATCAGAACGAGCGTCACGTGAGCGTCGAGATGAGGAGGACAACGTCGGCGCCTCCCGTCCCGCCATCGCAAAACCGCAGATCAACCGGGTTCCCTGCGAGACACCACGACCATCACCTGATGGAGCGCCGAAAACATGTCGAGCGCTCCTCCAGCCCAGAAACGGCACCCATGAGGGTTGACGCTGTCAAGGCGTGAGTCGGTCTGGCCTGCGGCTCCTCGGTGGGGGCCGGGGCGGTGTCTGTATGGGTCTTCCTTGACGGCGTGGGAGTGAGTGAAGAGCCGTAGCGGTGCTGGCTGTTGTGTATCCCCGAGTGGTGATCTGGGCCTGGCGGAGAGGTCTCGCATGCACCCATCCGGCACCAGGCTGCTGCTTGGCGCCATGGCCGTGATCCGGGCAACCGGGCTGCTCAGTCAGGTCATCGAGCGCGGCGGAGCCGGCTCATGCAGTTTCACGAGCGCACCCGGCGTCGGCGACCGCCTGTGGCGGTGGCGGTTCACCGAGACCTCTTACGAGGTTCGGCGTCGGCTTCCTGCAGGACGTGGTAGGCGCGGGTGATCAGTTTGCGGGCGATGGCGGTGGTGGCGATCTTCTTCCCGCGGCGGTGTGCGATGGCCTGGTAGGTGCCCGCGAACTCGGGTGATCTCTTGGCGGTCTGGGCCGCCTCGCACAAGATCCACCGTAGCCATGCCGAGCCCTGCTTGGAGATGTGGCCGTGCCGGACGGTCAGATCCGAGCTGCGGACGGTGGGGGTGAGCCCGGCCCAGGAGGCCAGCTTGCGCGCATCGGGGAAGCGGGAGATGTCGCCGACCTCGGTGACGATCACCAGCGCGGTGAAGGTTCCGGCCCCGGGCAGCCGGGTGAGGGCAGCTACCCGTGGATCACCGCGGGCCCGGGCGGCCAGCAGCTGGTCCAGGGCATCGATCGGCTCCTTGAGCGCGTCCAGCAGGGCCAGCAGCTGGTCGACGACGGTGCGCGAGGCGTCCGGAAGATCCAGGCCCTCCAGCCACGCCCGCCCTGCGGCCGTGAAGCAGGCCCCGGGCCGCTCGAGACCGTGCTCGGCGAGCACGGCGTGGATGCGGTT
>NZ_JBQQCE010000609.1:0-4785 GCF_052245645.1 Streptomyces sp. KR55
CTCTTTCGCACCCTTTACCGTGGATGCGATCGCGTCGTTCAGACCGGTGGCCGCGCAGGTGCGCCGGCAGCGAAGTGCGGCAGCGGGCCGGAGACGGGGCGGCAGCCAGGACGGTGAAGCGCAGGCCGGCACGCCGGACTGGTCATCGCCGCTCACGCACCGGCGTGGATATCACGCCGGTGCGTGACGAAGCAGGAAGTAGTCGCGGCGCCGTCCGAGGCCGTACCACGGCTGGTCGCCGGGGTGGTCCCGGACGGCGGCTCGTTCTGCCGTGGTTAACCGATGTGTTGGTGACCAGGTCGCTCAGTCGGCCCAGACCGCGACGACCGACGGGCGGGGCAGCTTGCCGGGACCATCGGGCCAGGCGGAGCCGGGGTTCTCGGCTGTGGCGCCGTCGGTCTCGCCCGGGTGCTGGGGTGCGACCAGGATGCGGTCCCTGGTGATGATAGGGCCGCAGGTCTCGGCGCCCTTGGGCATGGTCAGGAACTGCATGACGTGGCCGCGGTGGGGGCCCTTGACGGGGACGGCGAACAGGCCGTCGTGGAAGCCCAGGGCGGCGCCGTCGGTGGCGAGCCACAGGTTGCCGTAGTCGTCGAAGGCGATGGCCTTGAGGTCCGCGAGCGTGCGGTGGGCGAGGTCGCTCCAGTGCCCGACCTCGCCGGAGACGTAGTACGGGATGCCACAGATGGAGAAGTTCGGGTAGGCGTCGGCCACGACCACGGTGACCTCGCTGTCCGGTTCGAGCTCACGGGCGCGGAGCGCCGCGCTGATGCCGGCGTCACTGCCGCCGACGGCGACGATGCGCTTGCTGACCACCGGATACCTCCGTCTGGGAACGGTGCGGGTGGGAGTGGGGCAGTGCGGCGGGGGAGCCGTCGGCGCCCCCGCCGCGGGTTGGGCCGTCAGGCGAGGTAGTCGGTGAGTTCGCGTTCCAGGGCGGCCTTGGGCTTGGCGCCCACAATGGTCTGGACGACCTTGCCGTCCTTGTAGACGTTCATGGTGGGGATGGACATGACGCCGTACTTCGCGGCGACGGCCGGGTTCTCGTCGATATTGAGCTTGACGATCTCGATCTTGTCGCCGTGCTCGGCGGCGATCGCCTCCAGGGAGGGCGCAAGCTGGCGGCACGGGCCGCACCAGGCGGCCCAGAAGTCGACCAGGACCGGCTTGTCGTTGTTGAGGACGTCCTGGTCGAAGGAGTCCTCGGTGACGTTCTTCAGAGCCATGGGGGCTTGTCTCCTGCGGAAGGTCAGACGGCGGCCGCGATGGGCTCGCCCTCGACGGCGCTTGTGTCGCTCAGCGCGGCGAGGTACCGCTCGGCGTCGAGGGCGGCCGCGCAGCCGCTGGCGGCGGCGGTGATCGCCTGGCGGTAGGTGTGGTCGACGACGTCTCCGGCGGCGAAGACGCCGGGGATGTTCGTACGGGTCGAGGGCGAGGCGACCTCGACGTAGCCGCTGTCGTCCAGGTCCAGCTGGCCCTGGAACAGCTCGGTGCGCGGGTCGTGACCGATTGCGATGAACAGGCCCGTCACGTCCAGGTCGCGCGTCTTGCCGGTGAAGACGTCGCGGAGCACGACCCCGGCGAGCTTGCCGTCCTCCTCCTTGAGTTCGGCGATCTCGCTGTCGAATGCGAAGGAGATCTTGTCGTCGGAGAAGGCCCGCTTCTGCATGACCTGGGAGGCGCGCAGCGTCGAGCGGCGGTGGACGACAGTCACCGAGCGGGCGAAGCGGGTGAGGAAGGTGGCCTCCTCCATGGCGGTGTCGCCGCCGCCGACCACGACGATGTCGCGGTCGCGGAAGAAGAAGCCGTCGCAGGTGGCACACCAGGACACGCCCCGGCCGGAGAGCTCGTCCTCGCGCGGCAGGCCGAGCTTGCGGTAGCCGGACCCGGTGGCGACGATCACGGTCTTGGCCCGGTGGACGGTGCCCGCGGTGTCGGTGACGGTCTTGATGTCCCCGGTCAGATCGACCTCGACGATGTCGTCGTCGACCATCTCCGCGCCGAACCGTTCCGCCTGGGCGCGCATGTTGTCCATGAGGACGGGGCCGTCGATGCCTTCGGGGAAGCCGGGGAAGTTCTCGACCTCGGTCGTCGTGGTCAACGCCCCGCCGACGAAGATCGCGCCGCCGAAGACGAGCGGCTTGAGTTCGGCGCGGGCGGTGTAGAGGGCGGCGGTGTATCCGGCGGGGCCGGAGCCGATGACGATGACCTCGTGTATGCGGTTGTCCGTCACTGAGGTCACGCCTCCTGCTTGGCGTCGATCTCGGTGATCAGGGCCTCGATACGGGTCTTGATCTCGTCGCGGATCGGGCGCACGGACTCCACACCCTTGCCGGCCGGGTCCTCCAGGGCCCAGTCGAGGTACTTCTTGCCCGGGAAGATCGGGCACGCGTCGCCGCAGCCCATGGTGATGACGTAGTCGGACGCCTGGACGGCCTCGGTGGTCAGCACCTTGGGCTGCTGGTCGGAGATGTCGATGCCGACCTCCTTCATGGCCTCGACGGCGGCCGGGTTGACCTGGTCGGCCGGGATCGAGCCCGCGGAACGGACCTCGACCCGGTCGCCCGCGAGGTGGTTCAGGAATCCGGCGGCCATCTGTGAACGCCCGGCGTTGTGGACGCAGACGAACAGCACGGAGGCGAGCGGGGTCGAGGACATCGGTTCTTCCTTCACGAGTGGGTTCAACGGTGATGTGGGACGGAACTTCAGGTGCTCGGCAGGGAGTCGAGCAGTTCGGTGATGTGGGCGTCGATCTCGTCGAGGATGCCGCGGACGACGGTGATCGGGGCGCCCTCGGGGTCGGTGACGGGCCAGTCCAGGTAGCGGCGGCCGGGTACGACGGGGCAGGCGTCGCCGCAGCCCATGGTGACGACGATGTCCGCGGCCTGGACCACCTCGGGGGTCAGCGGCTTGGGGAAGGCGTTGGTCAGGTCCAGGCCGGCCTCGGTCAGCACCTGGGCGACGACCGGTTCGACCTCTGCGGCCGGGAGCGTGCCCGCGGAAGAGATGACCACGTGGCCCGCCGCTCGGTGGGCGAGGAGGGCAGCGGCCATCTGGGAGCGCCCGGCATTGTGGCCACAGACGAACAGCACCCGGGGGAGCCCGACGCCCGGCGCGCCCTGGATGTGCGCGAGCGCGTCGAGCCGCTCGGTGGCCAGGTGCTCGGCGAGGACGACGAGGTGGGTTCGGACGCGGGCGTGCTCGGCGAGACGCTCGTATGAGTCAGTGACGACCTGCTGGATGGTCTCTGCCGAGAAGTGGCCCCGGTAGCGCAGCGCAAGCCGGGCCACCCCGGCGGCGAGGCGCTGGTCAGGCAGGACAGGGGGTGGGGATGCGTTCATGAGGACCCCCTTCTCTTCGGGTCATGGGCCCAACAGGCGTTGAGTGCGGGTCCCAAGGGTCAGCTCAGGCTGGTGTCAGCCGTGGGTGATGTGACAGTATCAGCCCATGATGACGTCAGTCGACACTGAACTGATCCGGGTTCTGGGCGACCCGCTCAGGCTGCAGATCGTGACCCTGCTCGCCAAAGAGGCGCTGTGCACCACGCACCTGGTGGAGGAGACCGGCGCCCGCCAGACCAACCTCTCCAACCACCTGAGAGTCCTGCGCGAGGCCGGGGTCGTCGAGACGGAGCCGTGCGGGCGCTTCACGTACTACAAGCTCCGCCCGGACGTCATCGCCTCTCTCGCCGGCCAGTTCACCGATCTGGCCGAGTCCGCTCGTACAGCCGCCGACAACAAGCGGTCCTGCCCCTGACCCCCCGCCGCGTGAGGCGACTGCACCAAGGAGTCTTTGTTGACCGCCACTCATGAGACGGCTGCGGAATCCGTCATATCCGCCGCTGAGCCTCAGCCCGTGCCCGGGCCGACCCCGCCGCGTACGCCCCTGGTGGCCAAGGCCACCGCCGAACTGGTCGGTACCGCGGCCCTGGTGGCGGTCGTCGTCGGATCCGGTATCCAGGCCACCGAGCTGACCCGGGACGTGGGCGTGCAGCTGCTGGCCAACTCCCTGGCCACGGTCTTCGGTCTCGGCGTGCTGATCGCGCTGCTCGGTCCGGTCTCCGGGGCGCACTTCAACCCGGTCGTCACCCTGGCCGAGCTCTGGACCGCTCGGCGCGGAGGTCCCGGGGCCACCGTTCGCGAGGCGGCCGTCTACGTGCCCGCTCAGGTCGCGGGCGCGATCGGGGGCGCCGTGCTGGCGGACGCGATGTTCGGCGAGCCGTTGGTGGAATGGTCCACGCATGACCGCTCGGCCGGGAACCTGCTGCTGGGCGAGGTGGTCGCCACCGCGGGTCTGATCCTGCTGATCTTCGGCCTGGCCCGCACGGACCGTCTGCGCTTCGCCCCCGTGGCGGTCGCGTCGTACATCGGTGCCGCCTACTGGTTCACGTCTTCCACCTCGTTCGCCAATCCGGCGGTGACCATCGGCCGCGCCTTCAGCGACACCTTCGCGGGGATCGCGCCCGGTTCCGTACCGGCGTTCATCGGGATGCAGCTCGTCGGGGCCGTGGTCGGACTGGCGCTCGTGGCCCTCATCTTCATGACCGGCCGGACTGCTTCCGACGCATGATGCAGACCACCCAGGTGGTGGTGATCGGCGGCGGCCAGGCCGGGCTGGCCGCCGGTTACCACCTGCGCCGCCTCGGCGTCGAGTTCGTCATCCTCGACGCCCAGTCCGCGCCCGGAGGGGCGTGGCAGCACAGCTGGGACTCCCTGCACCTGTTCTCCCCGGCAGCCTTCTCCTCTCTGCCGGGATGGCTCATGCCGCCACAGGCGGGGGAGGAGT
>NZ_JBQQCE010000061.1:0-29514 GCF_052245645.1 Streptomyces sp. KR55
TTTCACATGGTCGGGGCAGGGCGCGGCGCCGTGGATGGCGTGCCGCATGGCGGAGACGTCGTAGCGCGCCTTCACGTCGTCGGGGAGGGCCAGCAGGCGGTGGAACTGGGTCGGGACCATGTGGGTGTGCGTGCACCGGTGGGCGTCGATGAGGCGGAGCATCTCCTGCGGGGTCCACTTGTCCATGAGGACCAGCTGGTGCCCGATGTGCAGGGACGCGCCCGCGAACTGGAGGACGGCCGTGTGGTAGAGCGGCGAGCAGACCAGGTGCACGTTGTCGTCGAAGGGCCTGATGCCGAAGATGCCGAGGAAGCCGCCGAGGTAGGCCTCTTCGGGGAGCTTGCCGGGCAGCGGGCGCCGGATGCCGCGCGGGCGGCCCGTCGTACCCGAGGTGTAGTTCATGACCCAGCCGAGGGTGCGGTCGGCGGGCGCCGACTCCGGTTGCCCGTCGAGGAGTTGGGCATACGGGCGGAAGCCCTCGACCTCGCCGACGGCGTACCGGTGGGTGGGCGGGAGGCCGGCCTCGTCGGCGGCGCGGCGGGCCTGTCCGGCGAAACGCTCGTGGGCGAGAAGAATCTTGGCGCCGGAGTCGGAGACGATCCAGGCGATCTCGGGGCCGACGAGGTGGTGGTTGACGGGAACGAGGTAGAAGCCGGCCTGGGTGGCGGCCAGGTACGCGGTGAAGAACTCGGCGGAGTTGGGGAGGACGACGGCGAAGGCGTCGCCGCGTTCCATCCCGGCCGCGCGCAGGCCGTGGACGAGGCGGTTGGCGGCGGCGTGCAGACGTCCGGCGGTCCACTGCTCGCCGTCCGGCGCGATCAGGACCGTACGGCCGGGGTCCTGGGCGGCCTGGGCCCAGAAACCGGCGGGGGATGTGCTCGTCACTGGCCGCTCCTTCCGGCGATGCGGTTGATGCGGTCCACGGCCTGCTCGAAGCCGCGGGTGAGGTCGTCGAAGACGGCCTGGACGCTGCGCTCGCTGGTCATCCGGCCGACGATCTGACCGACCGGCGTGCCGAGCAGCGGTTCCACCTCGTACCTCTGGATGCGCGACACCGCGTCGGCGACGAGCAGGCCCTGCAGCGGCATGGGCAGGGTGCCCGGTCCGGCGGGGTCGTCCCAGGCGTCGGTCCACTCGGTGCGCAGCTGGCGGGCGGGCTTTCCGGTCAGGGCGCGGGAGCGGACGGTGTCACCGGACTCTGCGGCGAGCAGTTTGCGGGTCAGGGCGGGCGAGTGCAGGTCGGCCTCGGTGGTGGTCAGCCAGATGGAGCCCGTCCACACTCCCTGGGCGCCGAGGGCGAGCGCGGCGGCCGCCTGCTGTCCGCTGCCGATGCCGCCGGCGGCCAGCACGGGCAGCGGGTCGACGGCGTCGACGACCTCGGGGGTGAGCACCATGGAGGCGATCTCGCCGGTGTGGCCGCCCGCCTCGTACCCCTGCGCCACGACGATGTCGATGCCGGCGTCCTTGTGCTTGCGTGCGTGCCGGGCGCTGCCCGCGAGCGCGGCGACCAGCACGCCCCGGTCGTGGGCGCGGGCGATGACGTCGGCGGGTGGTGAGCCGAGGGCGTTGGCGAGCAGCCTGATCGGGTAGTCGAAGGCGACGTCGAGCTGGGTGCGGGCGACCTGCTCCATCCAGCCGGTGATGCGCCATCCCGACGCCTCGCCGTCCGGGAGTTCCGGCACCCCGTACTTGCCGAGGGTGTCCGCCACGAACTGCCGGTGCCCCTGCGGGATCATCGCCTCGACGTCGGCCTCCGTGACGCCTTCGACCTTCTTCGCGGGCATGACGACGTCCAGGCCGTAGGGCCTGCCCTCGGCGTGGGCCTCGATCCAGTCGAGGTCGCGCTTGAGGTCGTCGGGGGCCGTGTAACGGACCGCGCCGAGCACTCCGAAGCCGCCGGCCCGGCTGATGGCAGCGGCGACGGCGGGGAACGGCGTAAAGCCGAAGACGGCGTACTCGACTCCCAGTTTCTTGCTCAGCTCCGTCTGCATGGGCGCAGGATGCCGCAGCCCGGCGGACGACGGAAGAGGTTTTCTGACGTGCCGTCAGATTTCTCGCCATCCCACACCGCCCGCACGCCCCATTGACACATCCCGCACCTGACAGGAAAGTTTCACTCCGCAAGGCGATCCCGGAAAGATACTTTCAGCCTGCGTACGGGAGGGTCCTCGATGGGCGAAGAGACGGCGACCGGCCTCACCCGACGTCAACTGGGCAGCCGCACCCTCGCCTTGGGCGGCGCCCTCGCCCTGGCGCCCTTCCCGGCGGGACCGGCCGCGGCCGCCCCGGCAGCATCGAGCCACCCGACCCTGCGCCACGGCTCGCCCGAACGCGCGGGGCTGCTCCCCAACCATCTGCGCCAACTCGTCACCGACGCCGAGGCGTTCCTCGGCCCCTCCCCCAAGTACCCCTGGTACGCCGGTGCCGTGCTGCTCGCCGGGCGCGGCGGGGTCGTGGCGCTGCACGAGCCGATCGGGATGGCGGTGCGCTATGCCGCGTACGACGAGAAGACCGACACCGGCGTCGAGTTCCCGGCCGGGGAGCAGATCCCGATGGCCGAGGACACCGTCTTCGACCTCGCATCCGTGTCCAAGCTGTTCACCTCCATCCTCGCCGTGCAGCAGATCGAGCGGGGGACGCTGGAGCTGGAGGCGGCGGTCGCCTCGTATCTGCCGGACTTCGCGGGCGGGGGCAAGCAGGACATCACGGTCCGTCAACTGCTGACGCACACCTCGGGATTCCGTGCGTGGATACCCCTGTACAACGCGCCGACGTACGAGGAGAAGCTCCGGCTGATCTGGAACGAGGCGCCGCTCAACGCACCGGGGACCACCTACCTCTACTCGGACCTCAACCTGATCTCCCTCCAGCTCGTCCTGGAGAAGATCACCGCTCGCACTCTGGATGCCCTGCTCCACGACGAGATCACTGCTCCGCTCGGGATGCACCGCACTCGTTTCAACCCGCCCGCCTCCTGGAAGCCGAGGATCGCCGCCACGGAGGACGCCCGAAAGCCCTGGTCGGGGCTGGACCGTGGCCTGGTGTGGGGCGAGGTGCACGACGAGAACGCCTTCAGCCTCGGCGGTGTCGCGGGCCATGCGGGGGTGTTCTCCAATGCTTGGGACCTGGCCGTGCTGGGCCGCACGCTGCTCAACGGCGGCCGCTACGGCCGGGAGAGCATCCTCCGGCCGGAGTCGGTGGAGCTGATGTTCACCGACTTCAACACTGCCTTTCCCGGGGACGAGCACGGCCTCGGCTTCGAGCTCTACCAGCACTGGTACATGGGCGCGATGGCCACCCCGCGCACGGCGGGACACACCGGCTTCACCGGCACCTCACTCGTCCTCGACCCGACGACCGACTCGTTCCTCGTCGTCCTCGGCAACTCCGTTCACCCCGTGCGCAGTTGGCGTTCCGGCTCCGCGCCCCGGGTCGCCGCCGCGAACACCCTGGCGCGTGCCGTACCGGTCCGCCCGGCGCGGGGACGTACCGCCTGGTTCTCCGGGATGGCGAGTGCGACCACCGCAACCCTCACGCTGCCCGCACTCGACACGTCCTCCGGCGGGGCACGGCTGCGCTGCGCCCTGTGGTGGGACACCGAGCCCCGGGCCGACGGGCTCCTCCTCGAGTCCTCCGCGGACGGCGGCGACACCTGGCAGCCGGTCCCGTTCACGACGGCACGCCACGGCGAGGAACCCGAGGCCCACCCGGCCGGCCTGGCCACCGGCTGGTCGGGACGCGTCTGGCACCGGCTGACGGCGGACCTCCCGTCGGCCCCACGGCTTGCGCTGCGCTGGCGGTACACCACCGACCGGCTGTACGTCGGCCGTGGCGCCTACGTCGACGCCCTGCGGGTCGAGGCCGGCGACACCGTCCTCTTCGACGAGGCGCGCCCTGCCGACGCGGCCCGCATCACGGCGACGGGCTGGGCCGCTTCCGCCGACTGACGGCCCGCGAAGCCCCGGCTCACCCCAGTCCGGTCGGCCCCGTCCGCCCCGGGATCACGCAGCGAAGCCGTCGGCCACCGCCGCACCGGGCGTCACCCGGCGAAGCCGTCGGCTCCCTCCAGCACCGCCATCGCCGCGTTGTGCCCGGGCACCCCGCTGACCCCTCCGCCGCGCACCGCGCCCGCCCCGCACAACAGCACGTTGGCGTGCCGGGTCTCCACTCCCCAGCGGCCGGTGCCTTCCTGGGCGTACGGCCAGGACAGCTCGCGGTGGAAGATGTTGCCGCCGGGCAGCCGCAGGTCACGCTCCAGGTCGAGCGGGGTCCTGGCCTCGATGCACGGCCGGCCGTCGGCGTCGGTGGCCAGGCAGTCGGCGAGGGGCTCGGCCAGGTGCGCGTCGAGCTGGTCGACGGTCGCCTTCAGCAGCGCGTCGCGCACGGCGTCGTTGTCCCGTGCGAACAGGCGGGCGGGGGTGTGCAGGCCGAACAGGGTGAGGGTCTGGTAGCCCCGCTCGACCAGGTCCGGGGCGAGGATCGTCGGGTCGGTCAGGGAGTGGCAGTAGATCTCGGACGGCGGGGCGCCGGGCAGTTCACCGGCCGCGGCCTGGGCGTACGCGGTGGCCAACTGCTCGTATCCCTCGGCGATGTGGAAGGTGCCGGCGAACGCCTCGCGCGGGTCGACCGACGTGTCGCGCAGTCGCGGCAGCCGCTTGAGCAGCATGTTGACCTTCAGCTGCGCGCCCTCGGCGGGGTCGGGCGGGGTGTCGCCGGTGAGCGCGGCCAGATCCTGCGGCGAGGCGTTCACCAGGACGTGCCGGGCGACGGCGACGCCCTCCCCGTCGTGGGTGCGGTAGGTGACCTCGGCGGTGCTGCCGTCGGTGGCGATCCGCAGCGCCTCGTGCCCGGTGGCGATGACCGCGCCCGCCCGGCGGGCCGCGCCGGTCAGCGCGCCGGTCACGGCGCCCATGCCGCCGACCGGTACGTCCCATTCGCCGGTGCCGCCACCGATCACGTGGTACAGGAAGCAGCGGTTCTGCCGGAGTTCGGCGTCATGGGCGTCGGCGAAGGTGCCGATCAGCGCGTCGGTGAGGACCACGCCCCGGACCAGGTCGTCGGCGAAGTGGTCCTCGACGGCGACGCCGATCGGCTCCTCGAAGAGCATCCGCCAGGCGTCCTCGTCGTCGATCCGGCGGCGCAGCTCGTCACGGGTGGGCAGCGGCTCGGTCAGCGTGGGGAACACGGCTCGGGCGACGCGCGCGGTCCTGCCGTAGAAGCGCTGCCAGGCCTCGTACTCGCGCTCGCCACCGGTCAGCCGGGCGAAGGCCGACCGGGTCCGCTGCTCGCCGCCGCCCACGAGCAGGCCGCTCGGGCGGCCGTCGCGCTCGACGGGCGTGTACGAGGAGATCGTGCGGGTGCGCAGACGGACGTCCAGGCCGAGATCCCGGACGATCTTCTGCGGGAGCAGGCTGACCAGGTACGAGTAGCGCGACAGCCGGGCGTCGACGCCGGTGAACGGGCGGGTGGAGACGGCGGCGCCCCCGGTGTGGTCCAGCCGTTCCAGCACCAGGACCGACTGTCCGGCCCGGGCCAGGTAGGCGGCGGCGACCAGGCCGTTGTGGCCGCCGCCGACGATGACGGCGTCGTACGCGCGATGTCCCTCGTGTGCAGGCATGGCTCTTCGTAACACGGGGTGATCCGCCTCGGCCAGAGCGGGCCGGTGCGGATCAGGCGTCACCGGCCGCCCGCTGCCGGCGCAGCACCGCGACCCTGCGGTACAGCTCGACCGCCTCCTGTCCGCGGCCGAGCTGTTCCAGGCAGTGGGCCTCGTCGTTGCGGCTGGCGAGGGTGTCGGGGTGGTCGGGGCCGAGGATGCGTTCGCGGGCGGCGGCCACCGTGCGGTACTGGGCCAGCGCGTCCGCCCAGCGGCCGAGCCAGCCCAGGCCGACCGCGACCTCGCGGCGGCTGACCAGGGTGTCGGGATGGTCCGGGCCGAGGACGCGTTCGCGGATCGCGCACACGTCGCGGGACTCGGCGAGGGCCTCCTCCCAGCGGCCGAGCCGACCGAGGTTGACGCCGAGGCCGTGCCGGGCGCGCAGGGTCTCGGGGTGGTCGGGGCCGTGCACGCGGGTGCGGTCGTCGATCAGGTCGCGGTACAGCTGCAGCGCCTGAGCACTGCGGCCGAGGCGGCCGAGGCTGATGCCGATCTCATAGCGGGCGGCGAGGGTGTCGGGGTGGTCGGGGCCCAGGGCCTGGGCCCGGGCCTCGGCGACCTCACGGTAGGTCTCCAGCGCCTCCGGCCAGCGCCCCAGCTGGCCCAGCGCGTAGGCGACCTCGTAGCGGGTGACCAGGGTGTCGGGGTGGCCGGGTCCGAGGACCCGGGCGCGGGCCGCGGCGACGTCGGACGCCATGCGGTACGAGTCCTCCAGGCGGCCCAGCCTGCTGAGGTTGAAGGCGAGGTTGTGCCGGCAGCGCAGGGTGTCGGGGTGGTCGGGGCCCATCGTGCGCTCCCGGGCGGCGAGCACCCGCGTGTACTCCTGGTGCGCGTCGAAGGGCCGCCCCAACTGGCCCAGCACGTAGGCCGTTTCCTGCCGGGCGGCGAGAGTGTCGGCGTGGTCGGCGCCGAGCACGCGCTCCCGGGCCCGGGCGACGTGCGTGTACTCACGCAGCGCGTCGGCCGCGCGTCCGGTGCGGCTGAGGGTGAAGGCGATCTCGTAGCGGCTGGCGAGGGTGTCGGGGTGGTCGGGGCCGAGGAGGTGCTCGCGTTCGGCGGCGACCGCGCGGTGCACTTCGCCCGCCTCGGCCCAGCGGCCCAGCCGCCCCAGGCTCAGGCCCGCGTTGTGGCGGCCGGCCAAGGCCGTGAGCACCTCCGTGGACGGGGTCGGCGGTGTGTCCGGGACGGGGGCGGGGATGCGGTCCGTGCCGGGGCGGGCGATCCACTCGCTGGTGAGCGCGGCGCCGGCGTCCGGCGGTGTGGTGCGCAGCACGGCGCCAGCCGCCTTGTGGCCGGTGGTCATGCCGCGGGTCCAGGACGGCAGCCGCGGTTCGCGGGCCGCCGGTTCGGGCGGCTGCGCGGTGACGACCGTCGGCACGTGAGCGGGCGTGGTGCGGCCCGTGCTGATCCTGTGCCCCAGCTCGGCGGCGTCGCGCGGACGGTGCTCCGGAAGCTTGGCCAGCAGATCCAGGATGATCTGCTCGAGGTAGGCCGGCAGCTCGGCACGGTGGGTGCGCGGTGGCGCGGGCGGCGTGTCGCGGTGGCCGACGAGGATCGCCCAGGCGTCGTCGAGGTCGAACGGCGGTACCCCGGTGGCGAGTTCGTACAGGACGCACCCCAGCGAGTACAGGTCGCTGCGCTGGTCGACCTCGTCGCCGCCGATCTGCTCCGGCGACATGTAGTGCGGGGTGCCCATCGCGACACCGGTGCCGGTCAGCCGGGAGGTGAAGCCGATGTCGGCCCCGAGGCGGGCGATGCCGAAGTCGCAGATCTTCACCGTGCCGTCGGTCAGCCGCACGATGTTGGCGGGTTTCAGATCCCGGTGCACGATGCCCTGCCGGTGTGTGTAGGCGAGGGCCGCGGCCACCTGGTCGGCGATGTCGACGATGTCGGGTACGGGCAGCGGATGGTGCTTGTTGTCCTCCAGGAGCTGGCTGAGGTTGCGGCCCTGCAGCAGTTCCATGACGAGGAAGAGGACGCCGTCGGACTCGCCGAAGTCGTGGACGACGGTCACGCCGCGGTGCTGGAGCGCGGCGGCCACCCGGGCCTCGCGGCGAAACCTTTCCCGCAGGACCCGGGTGAAGGACTGGTCGTGGTGCGGGCCGAGGGGTTTGAGGCACTTCACGGCGACGTGCCGGCCGAGCGACTCGTCGCGCGCCCGCCACACCTCGCCCATGCCCCCGCGCCCGATCAGGTCCAGCAGCCGGTACCGGCCCTGGATCAGCCTGGTCTCCCCCATCGCGTGCCGTCGCCCCCGTCGCTGTCCGCCGCGCCCTCCCCTGGCCCGTCCAGTATGGCGACCTGTGGTTCGAGTTTGTACGGTGCCGGGCGGGCGTCGGGGCCGAGTCGCGCCATCGCCCGCAGGATGTGCTTGGGCGGGAGTTGCCAGCGCGCCCGGGCGGGAACGGCGCGCAGCAGGGTGCCGGTGAGCCGCAGGTGGCGGGTGACGGTCGCGGGTGCGGGGGCCGCACGCCCGTACAGCTCGTGGGCGTACGACGGCAGGGATGCGTACGCCAGTCCGGCCACGCGCCGCCACAGCAGCTCGCGTGTCGGCACCAGCAGCGGGTGCGTCGGCGGCCGGCGCAGGAAGTCGTCGACGTCCCGCGCCTCGGGTCCGGCGGTGAGTTCGGGCCGCACCTTCACGAAGTAGGCGGCCATCTCCGCCCGGTCGGCGGGTACGGCGTCCGGGTCGAGGCCCACCAGGCGGGCGCTGACCCGGTGTTCGGCGATGTAGCGGTCGGCCTGGGCGTCGGTGAGCGGGTAGCCGGAGCGGCGCAGGACGTGCAGGTAGGAGTCGATCTCGGCGCAGTGCACCCACCGCGCGAGGATGCAGCGCCTGGAGGTAGAGCGCGCGGATGCCGGCGACCCACATCATCGGGTCGCCGGCATCTGCCAGGTCACGGACCGTGGATTGAACCCTCCCCAGCTGAAGCAGGGGGATTCCTGACTCAGGAAGCCTCGCAGGTCAGCAACCTGAAAGGGCTTACTCCCTCAAACACCAGCCGGGACGGAACCTGCCCGGTTTCTACAGCAAAGCCAGGTGGTGCGTGTGTTGGCTTGGTTCTCGCTCAACACGTTGTACGCGCTTGGTTCTCGCAACGCACAGCGCATAGCTTACCCGATCATGCGGCCAGGTGTGACCACTGCCACTGGTTGTCACCTCTTGTTGCTGCCGACCTGCGCTTTCGCCAACCAGCGGCAGCATCACACTGAGCCGACTACCGAGCCTTCTTGGCACATTGGCACAGGCCGACGGTTTCCCGCTGCTCGCGCCATCCACAACATCGACGACACTGATCGCACGCCTCGGAACACCGCTCTACTCCCGGTCCCTGCCCAAGTTGACAGTGGATCATTCACTCGAAAGTGTGCTCAGTTGCAGACGCTGCACGACTTCACCCGCTGGAAGCGCGAGGGGCGGCTGCTGCACTACAAGGCCGCCATTCAGCAAGCTCCACAAGAAGGCGGCCTCGACGATCTTGCCGAAGGCCGCCGTCGACACGTACGGCGGACGGGCGGTGTCGAGTTCGGCGGCGGCGACACGGAGCGCCGCCCCCTGCTCGATCACGAGATCCGGTGAAGCCGACGCTCGTGCAGGGCCGCCGTGTACACGTCTGCCGTGGCCGCTGCGGCCGTGGCCCAGCCGAAAGAGCGGGCATGCCGGACCGCGGCCTCGTTCATGCGGGCGGAGCGGGCCGGGTCGCCGGCGAAGCCGCACAGCGCCCGCGCGTAGTGCGCTGGATCGTGCCCTGGTACGAGAACGCCGCTCACCCCGTTTCGTACTGCCACCGGCAGGCCACCGACCTCGGCGGCGATCACCGGGGTGCCGCAGGCCTGCGCCTCGACGGCCACCAGACCGAAGGACTCGCTGTAGGACGGCATGACCAGGACGGACGCCGCCCGGTACCAGTCGGCGAGCTGGTCCTGGCCGACCGGCGGCCGGAACAGCACGACGTCCGAGATGCCGAGGCAGGCCGCCAGCTTCTGCAGTCCTTCCGGCTGGGCCAGACCGCTGCCGCTCGGCCCTCCCACGACCGGCACCACGATCCGCTCACGCAGCCGCGGCCGCTCCTCCAGCAGCCGGGCCACCGCGCGCAGCAGGACGTCCGGCGCCTTCAGCGGCTGTATGCGGCCCACGAACAGCGGTATGAGCGCGTCCTGCGGCAGCCCGAGGCGGGATCGGGCCGCGGACCGGCCGGCCTCGACACCACGGGCGTCGGGCCGGAAGCGCTCCAGGTCGACACCTGGGTGGACGACGGCGACCCGGCCGGTGTCGGCGTCGTAGTACCGGAGCAGTTCGTCTGCTTCCTTCTCGGTGTTCGCTATCAACCGGTCGGCGGCCCGTACAACTTGTGTCTCGCCGAACACACGGGCCGTCGACTCCGGGGTGTCGCCCTCGGCGAGGGAGGCGTTCTTGACCTTGGCCATGGTGTGCATGGCGTGGACGAGCGGGACGCCCCAGCGCTCGGCGGCGAGCCGGCCGACGTGGCCGGAGAGCCAGTAGTGGGAGTGGACCAGGTCGTAGTGGCCGGGGTGGTGGCCGGCCCAGGCCTGCGTCACGCCGTGGGTGAAGGCGCACAGCTGGGCGGGGAGGTTCTCCTTGGCGAGGCCCTCGTAGGGTCCGGCGTCCACGTGCCGTACCAGGACGCCGGGCGCGAGTTCGACGCTGGGCGGGAGCGCGGCCGAAGTGGCCCGGGTGAAGATCTCCACCTCGATGTCGATGGCGGCGAGGCGCTTGGCGAGCTCGACGATGTAGACGTTCATCCCGCCGGCGTCGCCGGTGCCGGGCTGGTGCAGCGGTGAGGTGTGCACGCTGAGCATCGCGACGCGGCGGGGGCGGCCGTGGGCGTCGGGCGGCCGCACCCGGGGCGGGCCGACGAGCGTGCTGCCGTGGGTACGGCTGTCCTGGAGCCCTTCGAGCCGGGTCATGTACTGGTTCACCTCTCCGGCCCTCCGGCCATGGGCCCGGCATGCAGGTCGAGGCGGTGCTCGCCCGCGTACACGTTCATGGAGCCGCCGCGCAGGAAGCCGACGAGGGTGAGCCCGGTCTCCGCCGCCAGGTCCACGGCGAGGGATGACGGTGCCGAGACCGCCGCCAGCAGCGGAATGCCCGCCATCACCGCCTTCTGCGCCAACTCGAAGGACGCCCGCCCGGACACCAGCAGAATGCTCCGGGACAGCGGCAGTTCGCCGGACTGCAGCGCGCGGCCGATCAGCTTGTCGACGGCGTTGTGCCGGCCGACGTCCTCCCGCAGGTCCAGCAGCTCGCCCTCGGGCGAGAACAGTCCGGCGGCATGCAGACCACCGGTCCGGTCGAACACCCGCTGCGCGGCCCGCAGTCGGTCGGGCAGGACCGCCAGCAGCTCGGAGGCGACCCGGACCGGGGGTGCGTCGGCGATCGGCCACCACGCCGTGGTCCGTACGGCGTCCAGGCTGGCCTTCCCGCACAGGCCGCACGACGACGTGGTGTACACGTTTCGCTCAAGCGTGATGTCGGGTACCGGCACGCCGGGGGCAAGCTGCACGTCGACGATGTTGTATGTGTTCGAGCCTCCCCCACTCTCGACTTCGCTCGAGCGGGAGGGACCCCCACGCGTGGCGCCCGCGCAGTACACGATGTTCGCCACATCCGAGGCCCGGCCCACGACGCCCTCGCTCACCAAGAACCCGGCGGCGAGCGCGAAGTCGTCCCCGGGCGTGCGCATGGTGATCGCCAGCGGCTTGCCGCCCAGCCGGATCTCCAGTGGCTCCTCCGCGACCAGCGTGTCGGGGCGCGTGCTCAGCGCACCGTCCCGGATCCGCAGCACGCGCCGTCGCTCGGTGACCCGTCCCATGGCCTCACTCCCAGTTCTGTCTGTGCACGTCGTTCCGCTCTACGCCTGGGGCGTCAGCCTCCGATGGCCGGCATCGGCCGGTCGGGCTGCAGGCAGGCAGGTGCGCACCTGGCCGTCGGCGGTGAGCCGGATGCGGTCGCAGGCCCCGCAGAAGGGGCGGGTGACGGAGGCGATGACGCCGGCCCGGGCCGGGCCCCCGTCGACGATCCAGCGTTCGGCGGGCGCGGAGCCGCGAGCCTCGTCCGGCTCAGGGGTGAGCGTGAAGCGGGTACGCAGGCTCTCCAGGACGTCCCCGGCGGTGATCATGCCGTCGCGCTTCCAGCCGTGCTGGGCGTCGAGGGGCATCTGCTCGATGAAGCGGAGCTCGTAGCCGTTCTCGACGGCCCAGGCGAGCAGCTCGGGCGCCTCGTCGCCGTTGAGGCCGGGCATGAGGACGGCGTTGACCTTCACCGGGGTGAGCCCGGCGGCGCGGGCCGCCGCCAGGCCCTCCAGCACCTCGCGGTGGCGGTCGCGCCGGATCAGGGCCTTGAAGACGGCGGACCGCAGAGTGTCCAGCGAGACGTTGATCCGGTCCGGACCCGTGGCGAACAGCGCCTCGGCGGTCCGCCGCAGGCCGATGCCGTCGGTGGTCAGCGACAGCTTGGGGCGTGGTGCGAGGGCGGCGCAGCGCTCGACGATGCCGACGAGGCCGGGGCGCAGCAGCGGCTCGCCGCCGGTGAAGCGGCCTTCCTCGACGCCGAGTTCGGTGACCGCGATGCGGATGAGCCGTACGGTCTCGTCGTCCGTGAGGAGATCGGGCTTGGTCAGCCACCGCAGGTCCTCTTCGGGCATGCAGTACGTGCAGCGCAGGTTGCACCGGTCGGTCGGCGAGACCCGCAGGTCGGTGGCGACGTGACCGAACGTGTCGATGAGCATGGCTGCGGGCGGTCTCTTTGTACTTGACCTTCATGTCGGCGCCGGTCTCCTTCATGGTCTTGATGACCTTGTCGAGGGAGACGTGGTGACGGCCGTCGCCGCGCAGGGCCATGCGGGCGGCGGTCACGGCCTTGACCGCGGCCATGCCGTTGCGCTCGATGCACGGGATCTGGACAAGGCCGCCGACCGGGTCGCAGGTGAGGCCGAGGTTGTGTTCCATGCCGATCTCGGCGGCGTTCTCCACCTGTTCGGGGCTGCCGCCGAGGACCTCGGCGAGACCACCGGCGGCCATCGAGCAGGCGGAGCCGACCTCGCCCTGGCAGCCGACCTCGGCGCCGGAGATGGACGCGTTCTCCTTGAAGAGCATGCCGATGGCGCCCGCCGCAAGCAGGAAGCGGACGATGCCGTCCTCGTCGGCGCCCGGCACGAAGTCGAGGAAGTAGTGCAGTACGGCGGGGATGATGCCCGCCGCGCCGTTCGTGGGGGCCGTCACGACCCGGCCGCCCGCGGCGTTCTCCTCGTTCACCGCCATCGCATAGAGGGTCACCCACTCCATCGCGCGGCCCGCCGGGTCGCCCTCGCTGCGCAGCGCCCGGGCCGCCGCCGCGGCCCGGCGACGGACCTTCAGGCCGCCGGGGAGGATGCCCTCGCGGCCCAAACCTCGGGAGACGCAGGCCTCCATGACCCGCCAGATCTCCAGCAGACCCGCGCGGATCTCCTCCTCGGTGCGCCAGGCCTTCTCGTTCTCCAGCATCAAAGCGGAGATCGACAGGCCGGTCTCCCCGGAGAGCCGCAGCAGCTCGTCACCGGTGTGGAACGGGTAGGCCGGCACCGTGTCGTCAAGCTTGATCCGGTCTGCGCCGACCGCGTCTTCGTCGACGACGAAGCCACCGCCCACCGAGTAGTACGTCTTCTCCAGCAGCGGCACACCGTCGGCGTCGTACGCGAAAAGGATCATGCCGTTGGCGTGGTACGGCAGCGAACGCCGGCGGTGCAGGACCAGCTGGGTCGAAGCGTCGAAGTCGATCTCGTGGGCCGGGCCGATCTCGGCACCGAGGAGACGGATGCGCCCGGTGCTGCGGATCCGCTCGACGTCCAGGTCGGCCTGCGCGACGTCGACCGTGTGCGGTTCGTTGCCCTCAAGGCCGAGCAGCACCGCCTTGGGGGTGCCGTGGCCGTGGCCGGTGGCACCGAGGGAGCCGAACAACTCCGCCCGCACCGCTGCGGTCTGGGCGAGCACGCCGTCCTGCTTCAGCCGGGCGACGAACATCCCGGCGGCGCGCATCGGGCCGACGGTGTGCGAACTGGACGGGCCGATGCCTATGGAGAACAGGTCGAAGACGCTGATTGCCACGCCATACTCCGAGGGATTGGAGAGGCGTGCCGAGCGGTCACGGGCACGCCCCTGCGGGAGGTGTCGGTTACAGGCCGGGGTAGAGGGGGTGCTTGTCGGCCAGGGCCTTCACCCGGGCCTTCAGCGCCTCCGCGTCGTACGACGGCTTCAGCGCCTCGGCGATGACGTCCGCGACCTCGGCGAAGTCCTTGGCCTGGAAGCCGCGGGTGGCGAGGGCGGGCGTGCCGATGCGCAGGCCCGACGTGACCATCGGCGGGCGCGGGTCGTTCGGGACGGCGTTGCGGTTGACCGTGATGCCGACCTCGTGCAGGCGGTCCTCGGCCTGCCGGCCGTCCAGCTCGGACTCACGCAGGTCGACCAGGATCAGGTGGACGTCCGTGCCGCCGGACAGGACGTTCACGCCGGCCTCACGGGCGTCGGCGGCCGTCAGCCGCTCGGCGAGGATCTTCGCGCCCTCGACCGTACGGCGCTGACGCTCCTTGAACTCCTCCGAAGCGGCGACCTTGAAGGACACCGCCTTGGCCGCGATCACGTGCTCCAACGGGCCGCCCTGGAACCCCGGGAACACGGACGAGTTCAGCTTCTTCGCGAAGTCCTTGCTGCGGGCGAGGATGATGCCGCCGCGCGGCCCGCCCAGCGTCTTGTGCGTCGTGGACGTCACCACGTCCGCGTACTCGACCGGGTTCGGGTGCAGACCCGCCGCGACCAGACCCGCGAAGTGCGCCATGTCCACCCACAGGTACGCCTCGACCTCGTCGGCGATCCGGCGGAACTCCGCGAAGTCCAGCTGCCGCGGGTACGCCGACCACCCAGCGATGATCACCTTCGGGCGGTGCTCCTTGGCCAGCCGCTCCAGCTCCGCCATGTCAACCAGACCTGTCTCGGAGTCCACGTGGTACGCGACCACGTTGAACTGCTTGCCCGAGAAATTGATCTTCATGCCGTGGGTGAGGTGACCGCCGTGGGCCAGGTCCAGGCCGAGGACGGTGTCGCCGGGCTGGGCCAGCGTGAACAGGGCGGCCTGGTTGGCGGAGGCACCCGAGTGCGGCTGGACATTGGCGTACTCGGCGCCGAACAGCTCCTTGACCCGGTCGATGGCGATCTGCTCGGCGACGTCGACGTGCTCGCAGCCGCCGTAGTAGCGGCGGCCGGGGTAGCCCTCGGCGTACTTGTTGGTCAGGACCGAGCCCTGCGCCTCCAGAACCGCGACCGGCGCGAAGTTCTCGGAGGCGATCATCTCGAGGGTGGACTGCTGGCGCTCCAGCTCGGCGTCGACCGCGGCGGCGACCTCGGGGTCGAGCTCGTGCAGGGGCTGGTTGAACAGGGTCATCGGCGGTCTCCTTGTGTGTGGGCGCAGTGGGCGGCATAGGCATCTGCGGACAGTGCGCCGGCGATGTTCTCGACCCGTAGCCTGAACAGCCAGCCGACGGTGTAGGGAGCGGCCGTGACGACGCCGGGGTCGTCGGCCAGCGCGGCATTGACTTCCAGGACCCGGCCCGAGGCGGGGGCGTACAAGCCGCTGACGGCTGTCAGTGACTCGATCTCTCCACAGCTCTCCCCCGCCTCGACCCAGGTACCGACTTCGGGCAGTCGGAGGTTGACGACGTCACCGAGGGCCTTCGCCGCGAACGCGGTGATGCCGACGGTGGCGTTGCCCTCGTCCACGACCAGCCACTCGTGATCCCAGGTGTAACGCAGGTGCCGCGGAATACTCATGGCGGTCTCCCGTGAGTGCAGGGGGAGTTGATGCGGGGAACTCATGAGACGGCGGCCGCGGCGGGGACGAGGGTGCGGCGGAGCCGGTTGAAGAACTTCGGCTGGTTGAGGGAGAGCACGGCGACGGCGGTGCCCTCGCGCCGGTAGACGGCCGTGAAGGAACGGCTGTCGACATCGCCCTCGACGACCTGGGGCTCGGCGCCGGGGGCGACGTGTCCGGCGAGCTGGATGCGCACCTGGTACTGGTCGGACCAGAAGTACGGCGCGGTGAGCGGGGCGGGGGCCGACACACCGGTCAGCAGCGTACGGGCGGCGGTCTTCGCCTGCTCGGTGGCGTTGCTCCAGTGCTCGATGCGGGCGTGCCGTCCGGTGAACGGGTTGGGGCAGCGGGCGACGTCACCGACGGCGACCACGCCCGGGACACCGGTCGAGCAGCCGACGTCGCACACCACGCCGTCGTCCACCTGCACGCCGGAACCGGCGAGCCAGTCGGTGGCGGGCCTGACACCCACCCCGACCACCACGATGTCGGCGGGCAGCACCCGCCCGTCCGCCAGCCGTACGCCGGTGACCCGGCCCTCGCCGACGAGTCCCGCCACGCCGGTTCCGCACAGCAGGCGAACCCCGTGATCGTTGTGGAGCGAGGAGCACACCAGCCCCATCTCGCGCCCCAGTTGGCGTTCCAGCGGTACGTCGAGCGCCTCGACGACGGTGACGTGAAGCCCGAGCCGGTGGGCGGTGGCCGCCACCTCGGCGCCGATGAAGCCGGCACCGATGACGACGACCCTGGGCAGGCCGTCCAGCAGCTCGGCGCGCAGGGCCTGGGCATCGTCCAGAGTGCGCAGGGTGTGGACACCGGCCAGCCCGTCCGTGCCAGGGAGCGTCCGGGGACTGGCGCCGGTCGCGACGACGACCCCGTCGGTGCGCACATGCCGTCCTCCGGCCAGGGTGACGGTCCGGGCGACGGGGTCGAGCCGCACCGCGCGCTCGCCGAGCAGCCACTGCACGTCCAAGTCCTCGTACTCGTCCGCGTCACCGAGCGCGAGCGCGTCGGCGTCGAAGTCCCCTCTGAGGAAGTCCTTGGACAGCGGCGGGCGGTCGTAGGGAGTGTGGCGCTCCTCCCCCACGACGACGATCTCGCCGTCGTAGCCCTCTGCGCGCAGCGCGCGGACCGTACTCAGGCCTGCCAGCGACGCTCCGACGACGGTGATGCTCCTCATGCCGACTCCAGACGGGGAGTTGTCTCACATAACACAACGACCTTCGCTATACGCAACATGCTTTCGGCGGGGTACGGGCGTTGTCAAGGGAGGAGGCGTATATCAATTTCCGATGACGCTCGATGTTGCGCTTTTTGCAACGGGAGGGTGAAAGGGAACTGCGCGCTCACGGTTACAGCGTCGGCTCGTCCGAAAGCCCCATGGCCCGTCCACCCGCCGGAGGGGCCGCAACAGCAGGTGGACGGGCGGCACTGGGGCGGGGAGGGGTCAGTGCGTGGGCCGAACCTCGAGCTTGTTCTGCAGCCAGGTGTGGAATTCGCCGATGTGGTGCTCGCTGGGCACCAGGACCCCACCCTCGGCGTACGCCCGCGAGCTCATCGCCGGCTGGGTGCGCTCACATGCGTCGAAGTCCTGCTGGTTGACCTGGTGGAACAGCTCCACCGAACGGTCCACGTCCTGGCCGCTCTCGACGACGTGCGGCAGATACAGCCAGTCGCACTCGACGATCGTGCGGTTGTGGGCCATCGGGTACATCCGGTGGAAGATCACGTGGTCGGGGACGAGGTTGATGAAGACCTGCGGCCGGACGGTGATGGCGTAATAGCGGCGGTCCTGGTCCTCGGCGACCCCGGGAATGCGGTCCAGGCCCTCGGAGCCGTCCACGGTGAAGCCGTGGACGTCCTCGCCGAACTCGGCACCGTGGCCCACGTAGTACTGGGCGGCGTAACCGTCCGCGAACTCCGGCAGGACTTCGGTGAGTTCGGGGTGGATCGTGGCGCAGTGGTAGCACTCCATGAAGTTCTCGATGATGAGTTTCCAGTTGGCCTTCACGTCGTAGGTGATACGGCGGCCCACCTGGAGGTTCTCGATGCCGTAGTGCTCGATCGACTCGAGATTGCCGAGCCGCTCGACGACCGCGCCCAGCACGTCCGCCTCGAAGGAGGGCGGGTTGTCGGCCAGGCACACCCACACATACCCGAGCCACTCCCGCACATGGACGTTGATCAGGCCGTACTCGACCCGGTCGATGTCCGGCATCGACGTCAGGTTCGGCGCGGCGACCAGCTTGCCGTCCAGGCCGTAGGTCCAGGCGTGGTACGGGCACTGGAAGGCGCGCTTGACCTCGCCGGACTCCTCGGTGCACAGCTTGGCCCCGCGGTGCCGGCAGATGTTGAGGAACGCCTTGATCGAGCCGTCCCGCGAGCGGGAGATCAGCACGTTCTCCCGTCCGACCTGGTAGGTGCGGAAGGCGCCGGGCTTGGCCAGTTCGGCGGCGCGGGCCACGCAGAACCACATGGCCTCGAAGACCCGCTCCTGCTCCTGGGCGAAGACCTCGGGGTCGGTGTAGTACTCGCCGGACAGCGTGGGGATCAGGCTGGGCGGCAGATTCGTGATGGTCATCGTGTCACCTTCGAAGACGTCAGACGCGCACGCGGCGGGGGTCGAACAGGGCAATGGGGTGGTCGGTGGTGCCTTCGGTGGCCAGATCGGCGAGGATCTCGCCGATGACGGGGACGAACTTGAACCCGTGGCCGGAGAATCCGCAGGCCACCGTCACCTGCGGATGCTCGGGGTGCCGGGCGAGGACGAAGTGCTCGTCCGGGGTGTTGGCGTACATGCAGGCCGCGGCCTTGAGGAAGCGGCCGGGCAGGGTGGGGATGCGCGGGCGCAGATACTCGGCCATGGCCGCGATCTCGTCCGGGTGGATCCGGCGGTCGAGGGTGTCGGGGTCGCTGGGGACGCCCTTGCGGAAGAAGGCGACCTTGGCGCCGCCGTCGGGGCCGTCGAGCGAGGGGAAGCCGTAGATCTGGGTTCCGTCCGGGGCCTCCCAGATGTAGACGGGGTGCCGGTCGGCGGTGAACAGGCCGGTTCCGCCCTCGGGCTGGAACCAGTACATGACCTGACGCTCCACCGTCACGCTCACGCCGAGGTCGGTCAGGAGCTTCGGCGCCCAGGCCCCGGGGGCGATGACCAGCCGGTCGGCGGTGTAGGCGCCGCGGTCGGTCACCACCCAGGCCCTGCCGCCCGGGCCGTCGGCCTCCCAGCCGAGGACCATCTCCGCGAAGTGCAGATCGGCGCCGTGGACCCGGGCCAGTTCCAGGTGGGCCGTGACGGTCGCCTCGGGCCGGGCGATGCCGGCCTTGCGCTCGTAGAAGGCGACGTCTTCCGCCGCCGGGTTGAAGGTGGGGAAGCGGCGCCGGATGTCGGCGGCGCCCAGGACCTCGTGGTCCAGGCCCCACTCGTGGGCGCTGCGCAGGGTGCCGGCGAAGGCCGCGCTGTCCTCGCGGCCGATCATGAGACCGCCGGTTTCGGTGAAGACCTCGCGCCCGGAGTCGGCGGCGAGCTTCCCCCACAGTTCGTGGGCGCGCAGCAGCAGCGGCACGTAGGCCGGGTCCTCGAAGTAGGCCTGCCGGTAGATCCGTGATCCGCCGTGGCTGGAGCCGAGGTTGTGGGCCGGGCCGAAGCGCTCCAGGCCGAGCACTCGCTGACCGCGGGCGGCGAGGTGATAGGCGGCTGCGCTGCCCATCCCGCCCAGGCCGACGACGATCACGTCGTACGAAGAGGCCATGTGTCCATCTCCTGGGAATCTTGCCGATGAGAGTGTTCTTCCGCTGGTGCTCGGGGCCGGTTCAGCGGCGGATGCGGGACATCTCGGGGTCGAACAGGGGCTCGGCGGCGGTGACGGCCGGGACTTTGGCGCCGAAGTACTCGATCTCCACCGGGGTTCCGGGGGCGGCGTGTTCGGCGGGCAGCCAGGCGTAGGCGATGGGTGCGCCGATGGTGTAGCCGTAGGCGGCGCTGGTCACATAGCCGACCGGGCGGCCGTCCACGTACACCGGTTCATGCCCCATCACCACGGACTGCTGGTCCTCGATGACCAGCGGTGTGAGTCGGCGGGTGACCGTCTCGTCGCTGATGCCCTCCAGCGCGGCCTTGCCGGTGAAGTGCTCTTTGCTGCGGCGGACGGCGAAGCCGAGACCGGCCTCGTAGGAGTTGTGCTCGGAGGTCATGTCATGGCCCCACGAGCGGTACCCCTTCTCCAGGCGCAGGCTGTTGAAGGCGCTGCGGCCGGCGGCGATGATCCCCAGCTCCTGTCCGGCATCCCACAGGGTGTCCCAGAGCCTGGCGCCGAGGTCGGCCGTCGTGTAGATCTCCCAGCCCAGCTCGCCCACGTAACTCAGCCGCATCGCGGTGACCGGGACGTCGCCGAGGTAGGCCTGCTTGGCCTTGAAGTAGCCGAATCCCAGGTGCGAGAAGTCGGTGTCGGTGAGCGGCTGCACGAGGTCGCGGGCGCGCGGGCCCCATACGCCGAGGCAGCAGGTGCCGGCGGTGATGTCGCGTACCTGCACGGAGCCGTCGCCGGGCAGGCGCCGGCGCAGCCAGTCCAGGTCGAGGTTGCCGTTGGCGCCGATCTGGAAGCGCTCGGCCTCTAGGCGGGCGATGGTCAGGTCGCTGCGGATGCCGCCAGCGGCGTCGAGCAGCAGGGTGTAGGTGACCGAGCCGACCGGCTTGTCGAGCTGATTGGTGGTCAGCTTCTGGAGGAAGGAGAGCGCTTCGGGGCCCGTGACCTCCAGCCGCTTCAGCGGTGTCATGTCGTACAGGGCCACGCGTTCGCGGGTGACGAGGGCCTCGGCGCCGGCGATCGGCGACCAGTAGCGGGACGCCCAGGCGACCCGGCCGGGGATGCGGGCCACCTCAGGCAGGGCGGCGTTGGCTTCGTACCAGTGCGGGCGTTCCCAGCCGCCGCCCTCCAGGAAGACCGCGCCGAGGGCCTCCTGACGGGAGTGGAAGGGGCTGATCCGCAAGGGACGCGGGGATTCCATGGGCTGCAACGGGTGCAGGATGTCGTACACCTCGACGAAGTTCTGGCAGCTGCGCTCGTGTACGTAGGAGGGCGCCAGCTGCACCTCCTCGAAGCGGTTGACGTCGCACTCGTGGACGTCGGTGCCGGGCCGGCCGTCGACCAGCCACTCGGCCATGGCCTTGGCCACGCCGGCCGAGTGGGTGACCCACACGGCCTCCGCGAGCCAGAAGCCCTGCACCTTGGGCGACTCGCCCATCAGCGGCATGCCGTCGGAGGTGAAGGAGAAGATGCCGTTGAAGCCCTCCTCGATCTTCGCGTCGGCCAGGGACGGGAGCAGGGCGAGGGAGTCGGCCCAGGCGCCCTCGAAGTCGGCCTCGGTGAACTCCAGCGAGGACGGCATCACGGCGTCACGCGGGTGCGCCACGTCGTCCAGGCTGACGGGCATGGGCCGGTGGGCGTAGGAGCCGATGCCGATCCGGTCGACGAGTTCCCGGTAGTACAGGCCTGCGTCCTGGTTGCGCAGGATCGGCAGGGACGCCTCGGTGCGCTCGTCGTTTCGCCCGGCGAGCAGCGGGAGCTCGGTGGTGCGGGCGTACTGGTGGGCCATGGGCACCAGTGGCACCGGCTGCCCGACCATCCGGCCGATCTTCGGTCCCCAGAAACCGGCGCAGGAGACCACGATGTCTGCCGGGAAGGTCCCCTGGTCCGTGACGACCGCGCTGACCCGGTCTCCGGTCGTCTCGATCCCGGTCACGGTGTGGTGGGCGTGGAACCGGGCTCCGCGGGCCGTCGCCAGGCGGGCCTGCGCCTCGCTCGCCCGCAGCGCCTTGGCCAGGCCGTCACTGGGGATGTGGAAGCCGCCGAGGATCCGCTCCGGGTCCAGCAGGGGGTGCAGTGCGGCGGACTCCTCGGGCGTCAGCAGGCGGCTGTCGACTCCCCAGGAGGTCAGCCAGCCGTGCCGGCGCTGGATCTCCGCGAGTCGTTCGGGGCTGGTGGCCACCTCCAGCCCGCCGACCTGCTTGAAGCACCACTGCCCGTCCAGGGTCAGCGCGCTGTACTTCTCCACCGTGTACCGGGCGAACTCGGTCATCGTCTTGGACCCGTTGGTCTGGAACACCAGACCGGGGGCGTGCGAGGTGGAGCCGCCCGTGGCGAAGAGCGGACCCTGCTCCAGAACGGTGACGTCCGTCCAGCCGCGTGCGGTCAGTTCGTCGCTGAGTGCGCACCCGACGATGCCGGCGCCGATGATGACCACCTTCGGCTGTGCCGCCATGGTCTTCCTCCAGATTCGTGTGCTGTGACGGGCGGGTCAGTGGCCTCGGGCGATCCAGTCGTCGAGGTGGGGCGCTTCGGCTCCGATCGAGGTGGTGGCGCCATGGCCGGTGTGGACGGTGGTGTCTGCGGGGAGCGTGAGCAGCCGGTCGCGGATGGAGGCGATGATGCTGTCGAAGTCGGAGAAGGAGCGGCCAGTGGCTCCGGGACCGCCCTGGAAGAGGGTGTCGCCGGAGAACAGGGCTCCCAGCTCGGGCGCGTACAGGCAGACGGAACCCGGAGAGTGTCCGGGGGTGTGCAGCACCCGCAGTTCGATGCCGGCCACGGTCAGGTCCTCCCCGTCGATCAGCTCCCAGTAGTCGGGCACCCGCGGGCCGTTCACCGTCTTCCACAGCACCGCGTCGGCCGGGTGGAGCAGGATCGGCGCCCCGTAGCGGGCGGCCAGGGCGGGAGCGGCGTTCACGTGGTCGTTGTGTGAGTGCGTGCACACGATGGCGACCAGGCGCCGGTCGCCGACGGCCGCGGCGACCGCCTCGGCGTCGTGCGCGGCGTCGATCACGAGGACCTCGTCGTCGTTGCCGATCAGCCAGACGTTGTTGTCCACCTCCCAGCTGCGGCCGTCCAGTTGGAAGGTTCCGGAGGTGACGAGGTGCTCGATTCGCGTGGTCACAGGACCACCACCGAGCGCAGGACCTCGCCGTGGTGCATCTTGGCGAAAGCGGCCTCTACGTCGTCCAGGCTGATCGTCTCGCTGACGAAGTCGCCCAGGTCGAAGCGGCCCTGGAGGTAGAGGTCGATCAGGGCGGGGAAGTCCCGGGAGGGCAGGCAGTCGCCGTACCAGGAGGACTTCAGGGCCCCGCCGCGGCCGAACACGTCCAGCAGGGGCAGGTCGAGGGTCAGCTCCGGGGTGGGTACGCCCACCAGGACGGCGGTGCCGGCCAAGTCACGGGCGTAGAAGGCCTGCTTGAAGGTCTCGGGACGGCCCACCGCGTCCACGACGACGTCGGCGCCGAAGCCGCCGGTGAGGTCACGGATCGCCTCGACGGCGTCGGTCCTGGAGGAGTCGACGGTGTCGGTGGCGCCGAACTGCTCGGCCCACCTCAGCTTCCGCTCGTCGACGTCGACGGCGATGATGCGGCCGGCGCCGGCGACCTTGGCGCCTGCGATGGCGGCCATGCCCACGCCGCCGCAGCCGATCACGGCAATCGAGTCGCCGCGGCCGACGCCGCCGGTGTTGACCGCGGCGCCGAAGCCGGCCATGACGCCACAGCCGAGCAGGCCCGCCGCCGCGGGCGATGCTGTCGCGTCCACCCTGGTGCACTGGCCGGCGGCGACCAGGGTCTTCTCTGCGAAGGCACCGATACCGAGGGCCGGGGAGAGCGGGGTGCCGTCGGCCAGCGTCATCGGCTGGGTGGCGTTGTGGGTGGCGAAGCAGTACCACGGTTTGCCCCTGCGGCAGGCCCGGCACTGGCCGCCGCAGACCGCGCGCCAGTTGAGCACGACGAAGTCGCCGGGTGCCACCTCGGTGACGCCCTCGCCGACCGCCTCGACGACACCTGCGGCCTCATGGCCGAGCAGGAAGGGGAACTCGTCGTTGATCCCGCCCTCCCGGTAGTGCAGGTCGGTGTGGCAGACGCCGCAGGCCTGCACCCGCACCAGCGCCTCACCGGGGCCGGGGTTCGGCACCAGGATGGTCTCCACCGAGACCGGTGCGCCTTTCTTCCAGGCGACGACGGCGCGTACCTCGTGTGTCACGGTCGATCTCCTCGTCGAGGGGACGGCCGAATGCGATCTTCGGCCTGATGTTCTGGATGGCGAGAGGACGTCGATCGCTCCCCGGCGCGATCGACGAGGGGAGGGAGAGGACTTCACTGGGGCCCGGGTGAGGACCGAGGCCGAGCCGCCGCGTTGCATATTGCGCAACCTTCATCGCCATAAGCAACGACTGGCCAAACTGTCTCCCTGCGGACACCCACTGTCAAGGGGTTGGCCGAGCGAACTTGCCATCCCGCTGGAAGTCGTCCGCCGGACACCCACAGACATGCAGCCGGCCGGCCCCTGAGAGGCCGGCCGGCTGCATGTCGCCTGATTCGGTGCCCTACACGGCCAGGATCGCCCGAGACCGCTCCCGCGCAGGCTGTCGCGTCGCTCCCCACCGGCCGTCGCGGGCCGCGGGGAGCCGGTCCGCGATGTCGAGGCCCAGGTACTCGCCCGCGCCGCCGAGTGGCACAGCGAGAGCCGTGTGCCGGTCAACGGGAACTGCACAGTGGTCTTCCGCTGACGGGACGGGCCGTGCAACCATGCGGGCGGCCGGATCCCGCCATGGGGGTCGCCTTCCACGGCCCCTGCGGGACCCACGGACACGACTGCGTATAGTTGCGCTATGAGCAACTACACCGCAGATAGCGAAACAGCAGGTCCCGCGGTGAACGGAGTGCAGTCCGTCGACCGTGCCGTCAGCGTCCTGGAGATCCTGGCCCAGCGTGGCGAGGCGGGTGTCAGCGAGGTCGCCGCCGAGATCGACGTCCACAAGTCGACCGCGTTCCGTCTGCTCGGGGCACTGGAAGCGCGCGGTCTGGTCGAGCAGACGGCCGAGCGGGGCAAGTACCGGCTGGGCTTCGGGATCGTGCGTCTGGCCGGCGCGGTAACGGGCCGTCTCGACATCACCCAGCAGGGCAGGCCGGTGTGCGAGCAGCTCAGCGAGGAGATCGGCGAGACAGTCAACATCGCGGTCATGCAGGAGCACTACGCGGTCAACCTCTACCAGGTACGCGGCCCGGGCGCGGTCGGCACCCACAACTGGGTCGGGCAGCTCACCCCGGTGCACGCCACGTCGAGCGGGAAGATCCTGCTGGCCCACCTGCCGGAGAAGGAGCGCGCCGACGTGCTCGCGGCATCCGGGATGCAGAAGCTTACGCCGCACACTCTGACCGCCAGTACGAGGCTGGAGAAGAACCTCGCCGAGACGCGGGAGCGTGGGTACGCGGTGACGCTGGAGGAATTCGAGATCGGCCTGCACGCCATGGCGGCCCCGATCCGGTCCCGCGACGGCGAGGTCATCGCCGCGCTCAGCGCCTCCGGCCCCGCGTACCGCTTCACCGAGGAGCGCATCCACGAGTTCGCACCGGTACTGATCAAGGGCGCGGAGGAGATCAGCCGCCGGATGGGCTATCTGGGCTGAGGCTCCACAGGGGCGCTCAGCGCAGCGGCGACCGTGCTGACGCTGCCGCCTCGACGCCCCAGCGAGCCGTCACCCGTACCGCGTCCAGCGTCGAGGCGACGTCGTGCACCCGCAGGCACCAGACGCCCTGCGCGGCGGCGAGGACGGACACGGCGGTCGTCGCGGCATCACGCAGCCGTGCTGGGCGCGGTTGTCCCGTTGTCCGGTCCGCCAGCAAATGGCCCAGGAACGACTTGCGTGACGCGCCCACGAGGACGGGGTGGCCCAGTGCACGGACCTCCCCCAGACGGCCCAGCAGCTCCCAGTTGTGCTCGGGCGCCTTGGCGAAGCCCAGCCCGGGGTCGATGATCAGGCAGCCGGGCGGGATCCCCGCCTCCAGCGCGGTCTCGATCCTCAGGCGGAGCTCGTCGAGCACGTCGGTGACGACGTCGTTGTAGACGGCGTTCGCCTGCATGCCGGCGGCGTGTCCACGCCAGTGCATCACAACGTACGGCGTGCCCGCCCGGGCCATCAGCGGCAGCATCGCGGGGTCGGCGAGGCCCCCTGAGACGTCGTTGATCAGTCGTGCACCCGCGTCCAGCACGCGGGCGGCGACCTCGGCCCGCATGGTGTCGACACTGACGATCGCGCCCGCCGCGGCGAGTTCCCGGACGACGGGCAGAACGCGTCGCAGCTCCTCCTCGACCGGCGGGCGCGCCGCGCCGGGGCGGGTCGACTCACCGCCCACGTCCACGATGTCCGCTCCCTGCGCGAGCAGGGCGAGTCCGTGTGCGACGGCCGCGTCCGCCGCGAACGACAGCCCGCCGTCGGAGAACGAGTCCGGGGTGACGTTCACCACGCCCATGACCAACGTCCGGCCGGAACGTGGAAGCCCGTGCGGGTGGAGTTCCGGCGTTCCCGGGTGCGGAGCGGTGGTCGCGTGGGTCGTGGTGGTCACAGGGGTCCGACTTTCGATGCGAATCACGAAACGTAATGCAGAAGGCCCTGTGGGAGCCCTTCAGCGGAGCTCCCACAGAGGCGACGGGGGGCAACCCCGTCGTGGTCGCTCAGATGTACTCCGTCGCCGCGTCGAGCAACCATTCCGCCAGATAGCCGGCGAAGGACGAGCGGACCAGCACCCAGAATCCGGCCCTGGGTTCGTCCCGGGCGACCAGGACCACCTGCGTGCGGCCCAGTGTCGTCTGGGCGCAGCGCCCGGACCCGAAGGCCCGCGGATGCAGGTCCAGCGCGCAGCCGTGGGCCAGCAGGTCGTGGGCGCGGGGGCCCGTCACGAGGAGCGTGGTGCGCTGGGCGGAGACGTCGGTGACCGAGACCGGCTCGTCTTCCGCGGCCTCCCGGATCCGGCTCTCCAGGTCCTGTTCGCTCCCCGGCGGTCCGACCAGCAGCCACTCGTCCGGACCGAGCCACAGCGCGGTCAACTCCCCCGCGCGTACGACGGTGTTCGGCTGGAGGGGCAGTTGGAGGTCCAGTGCGAGCCCGACGGCTTCCGCCGCCGCTCCCTTGGCGTCGAGGCGCACGTTGATCTGGGCCAGGAAGGGGAGTTCGGCCAGCCGGATCGCACCCCCGGACGTGCGTGTCGCGGCGGCCAGGCGATTCGCGACGTGCGACAGGGGGCTGCGGAGCGGGGCGGTCAGGGCGTTGTCAGCCATCGCGGCGGGCTCCCTCGGGGTCGTAGAGGACGGGGCTTGCGACGGTCACCGGGACCAGTTGGCCGCCCACGGGGGCGTACAGCCGCTCGCCGATGCGGTCCCGGCCGCCCTTGATCAGGGCGAGCGCGAAGGTCCGGCCGAGGGCCGCGCTGCGATAGCTGGAGGTGACGTGGCCGAGCATCGGCACGGGCGGCTCGGGCAGCACACCGTCGGCGACCAGGTGGGTGCCCTCCGGGAGGAAGGTGCCCGGGTCCTCGGGGAGGAGGCCGACCAGGTGCTTGCGGTCGGGGCGGGCGGTGTCCGCACGGGCGTAGGACCGCTTACCGATGAAGTCCGGCTTCTTCTTCGACACCACCCAGCTCATGCCGAGGTCCTGGGGAGTGACGGTGCCGTCGGTGTCCTGGCCGATGATCGGGTAGCCCTTCTCGGCGCGCAGGACGTGCATGGTCTCGGTGCCGTACGGGGTGATGCCGTACGGGGCGCCGGCCTCGTACACGGCCTCCCAGAGGGCGAGGGCCTCCCACGGTGACACGTTGATCTCGTAGGCGAGTTCTCCGGAGAAGCTGATCCGGCACACCCTGGCCTCGATGTCCGCGACGGTCGTCTCGCGCCATGCCATGAACGGGAAGTCGTCGTTGGCGACGGCAAGTTGGGGCGCGAGCGAGCCGAGCACCTCGCGGGACTTCGGACCGACCAGGGCGACCGTGGCCCACTGCTCGGTCACGGACGTGCAGTGGACCTTCAGCTCGGGCCACTCGGTCTGGAGCCACTCCTCCATCCAGTCGAGTACGGCGGCGGCGTTGCCCGTCGTCGTGGTGATCAGGAAGCGGTCCTGGGCGACGCGGATGACCGTGCCGTCGTCGAAGACCATGCCGTCCGGGCGGCACATGACGCCGTAGCGGATCATGCCGACCTTCAGGGTGCTCATCATGTTGGTGTAGAGCAGGTCGAGGAAGACGCCGGCGTCCGGGCCCTGTACGTCGATCTTGCCGAGGGTGGAGGCGTCCATGAAGCCCACGCTCTCGCGGGTCGCCCGGCACTCGCGCAGCACGGCGGCTTCCATGTCCTCGCCGTCCTGCGGGTAGTACCAGGGGCGCTTCCACTGGCCGACGTTCTCGAACAGGGCGCCGTGCGCGACATGCCACTCGTGGATGGCCGTCGTGCGGATCGGATCGCTCAGCGCGCCCCGGTCGCGGCCCGCGAGGGCGGCGAAGGAGACCGGGGTGTACGGCGGGCGGAACGTCGTCGTGCCGAGCGCCGAGATGTCCACGCCGAGCAGTTCGGCCACGACGCCGCTGGCCAGGACGCCGGAGGTCTTGCCCTGGTCATTGGCGGTGCCGGCCGTGGTGTAGCGCTTGGTGTGCTCGACCGAGCGCAGGCCGGCGCCGGTCGCGCGGGCCAGGTCGTCGACGGTGACGTCGCGTTGGAGGTCGACGAAACGGGGGGCGTCCGAGGCGCCCGGGACGACGTACACGTGCATGGGGGGCGTCGGCTGCGGCTGTGCGGCCACCGCCGGGAGGCGGGGCGACTCGGGGGTGTAGCCCTCGGCCTCGACGGCGCGGGCACCGGCGGCCGCGCCCTGTGCCAGTACCGTGGCCGGGACGAGGACGCCGCTCGCACTGCCCACGACCTCGACCGCCTGGCGGCAGGTGTCGGGGACGAAGGAGCCCAGCGTCTCGTCGTGGCGCAGCTTGCCGCCCGACTGGCTGAACAGGTGCGCCACCGGGTTCCAGCCGCCGGAGACCAGCAGCAGGTCGGCGGCGAACTGCCGCTGCCCCGCGGACTCCCCGTACGGGGCGACGGTCACGGCGGTGAGGCGTGCCTCGCCCTCCGTGCCGGTGACAGCGTGGCCGGGCAGGACTTCGATGCCGGCCGCCCTCGCGCGCTCCGCCCACTCCCCCGGTTCGGGGCGCGTGTCGACGATCGCCGTGATGGCCAGGCCCGCCGTGGTGAGGTCCAGCGCCGCGGCGTAGGCACTGTCGTTGGTGGTGAAGACCACCGCGTGGCGGCCGGGCAGGACGCCGTGGCGGTTGACGTACGTGCGGGCCGAGGAGGCCAGCATCACTCCGGGGCGGTCGTTGTCCGCGAAGGCCAGCGAGCGCTCGTGGGCGCCGGTGGCGAGGACGACGCGGCGGGCGCGGATGCGCCAGACGCGTTCGCGGGAGACTTTCTCGGGGGCCTCGGCGCCGAGGTGGTTGGTGCGGCGTTCGACGGCGAGGAGGTGGTTGTCGTCGTAGTAGCCGAAGACGGTGGTACGGCGCAGGACGCGGACCTCGGGGGCGGTGTCGAGCCGACCGGTGATCTCCTGCACCCAGTCGAGGTGTTCGGCCGTGCCCAGGAGGCTGCCGCCCAGTTCCGGCTGGTCGTCGGCGAGGATGACGCGGGCGCCGCTGTTCGCTGCCGCCGCCGCGGCCGCGAGACCGGCCGGGCCCGCGCCGACGATCAGCAGGTCGCAGTGGGCGTGTACGGCGTCGTAGCGGGCGGGGTCCGGTTCGGCGGCGAGGCGGCCCTGGCCGGGGAGGCTGCTCGCGACCAGGCCGTCGTAGAGCTCGACGGTTGTCGCGGGGAGCATCGGCTCGGGGAAAGGCGCTTCGATCTGGATGACTGCGTTGGGCTCCTCCACGCCAGCCGAGAAGATGCCGCGGGGGCGGCCGAACTTGATGCTGGTGGCGGCCTGGATGACGCCGTTGGCGAGGAGGGCGGAGGCGAGGGTGTCGCCGCGGCAGCCCTGGTATTCGGTGCCGTCGAAGGTGAAGGTGAGGGGGGCGTCGCGGTCGATTCGGCCGCGGATGGGGTGGCGGAACGGTTGGCCCGCGGCGGAGCCGCTGATGGATGCAGCGCCCCCGCCGCCCCTGCCCGTCCCGTCCTCCAGGGGCTCTGCCCCTTCGACCCCGCCAGGGGGCTCCGCCCCC
>NZ_JBQQCE010000610.1:0-4757 GCF_052245645.1 Streptomyces sp. KR55
TTGCCCTGGTAGAGCACCATGCTGCCCTGCCGGGCGAGCACGGGCTGGCCGCCGATGCCGAGGTCGACGCGGACGAGCTTCCTGTTCTGCTGCGTCCAGCGCTGCCCGGTGGGCGTCTCCTTGAACTGCTGGAGCGCGCCGGCCACACCGGGCGCCTGCGGGGCGCCGCCCTGGGGGGCGCCGTAGGGGGCCGCCGGCTGACCGGGGACCTGCCCGGCGGGGGGCTGCTGCCCGTAGCCCGGAGGCGGGGTCGGCTGTCCGTAACCGGGGGGCGGCGTGGGGGCCTGCGGGGCCTGCGGCTGGGCGTAGCCGGGGGGCAGCGGGGCGGTCTGGCCGGGGGCGCCCTGGCCGTACGAGGGCTGGGGCGGCTGCTGGCCCGGCTGGCCGTAGGGCGGCGCGGGCGCCGGGGCGGGCGGTGGCACGGCGCCGCCGGGCGGGGTCATGGGCGCGACGACGGTCGGCGCAGTGTGCACCTGAGGTGCGGGCGCCGGGGGCGGGGTGGCTCCCGCGGGGGGCGCGAATCCCTGCGCTGCGGGCTGCGGCGTGGGAGCCGGGGCGGGTGCCGGGGTGGACGCGGGTGCGGCCGGGGCTCCGAACGCGGGCGGCGCGGCGGCCTGGGCGGGCGGGGCGAACCCGGGAGCGGCACCGGCGGGCGGCTGAGGCTCGGCCGGCGTCTCCTCCTCGGCGACCTCACCACCGAAGTTCTTCAGCAGCGCCTCCAGCCCGCCGTCGAAGCCCTGTCCGACGGCCGCGAACCGCCACACGTCCTTCAGGTAGAAGTCGCCCAGCATGACGGCCCGTTCGGTGGAGAACTCCGAGCCGTTGAACGAGTACCGGGCCACCTCCTCACCGCCCGCGACGATGCGGATGTATCCGGGGTTGATCTGCGACATCTGCCCGGCGCCGTCGATCGTCGCCGTGAACGACAGCTTCTGGATCTGCGGCGGGATCCGGTCGAGCGTGACCCGGAAGGACTCCGTGTCACCCGCCTGGGCGCCGAGCAGCTGAAGGGACTCCTCGGGAGACTTCGGCTGGTTGAAGAAGACGAAGTACCGGTCGTCCGACAGCCGTTCGTCGGCGTCCAGACCGAAGCAACTGATGTCGAAGCTCAGTCCGGGACCCGAGATCTGCACACCTACGTACAGATCCGTGCCCGCGGTGAGATCACTGATCCTGGCCTTGTGGCCGCGTTGGAATTCCCTGGCCATGCGTAACGACCGTCCCCCATCCGGAATGCGAGTGCGTCGCGCCAGGCTAACGGCAAACGCGGACACCGGACGAAGCCGGTACAGAGCCGGTACAGAACCACAGCTCAGCAGTGGCTGAGGACAGGTCAGCCCGTTGCAGGGCGGGGATCACTCACCGCGCGCGCCGGGCAGATGCGGCAACCGCTCGGCGGCGACCACCCCTTCCAGGTAGCCCCGCGCCCGCTCGGTCCGCGGATACGTCTCCAGCAGCCGCCAGAAGCGGGGCCCGTGTCCGGGCACCAGCAGATGCGCCAACTCGTGGAGGAGAACATAGTCGAGGACGTATTCGGGCATGCCCTGCAGACGGTGCGACAGCCGGATGCTGCCCTCGGACGGGGTGCACGAGCCCCAGCGCGTGTTCTGGTTGGTGACCCAGCGCACCGAGGCGGGCCGGGCACGGCCGTCGAAGTACTGGGCGGACAGTCGCTCGGCACGCTCGGCCAGTTCGGCGTCGCCGAGCACCCGCTTGCTCTCCTGGGCGGCCAGTTTGTCGAGCATGACGGTCACCCAGCGCTGCTCCTCAGCCTCGGACATCCGGGCTGGGATGAGCACGACGGTGCGATCGCCCTCGCGGTACGCGGAGACCGTCCTGCGTCGACGGGCACTCCGGCGCACCTCGATCGGGCTCGCCCCCGAGCCGCTCGACGGCGGACTCGTCGTGCTGCGCTGTGGCTTTCCGGCACGGTGCAGTGGGTCGGCGGACACGCCCCGACGTTACCCGCTGCACACGGGGGAAGTCCCGACTCCGGGACGGTTCGATTCCGATCCCCCCACCGAGCGTTTGATTTGTACGACAAACATGCACCGCCTGTGGACAACTTTCGGCACCGAACGGCCGCGCCAGGCATGCTGGCACTCGTCGACGGAACACAGACCACCTCCACCGACGAACCGCAGTAAAGAGCAGCAAACGGCACAAGCAGGGACAGGGGCCAGGACCGGGACCTGACCGCGACCTTCCAGGGGCTACGGGGGCCTGACATGCATCCGAAAGTGAAGCCCGCGCTCAGGCGCGGCTGGCGCGACCTCAACACCGTGCAGTTCGGCATGACACCGGCGCACGCGATGACGCTGGGTCCGATGGATTCGGCCACGGGACACTTCCTCGAACTGCTCAACGGCACTCGCGGCCTGCCGCTCCTGCGCGAAGAGGGACGGCGCATGGACCTGCCGGACGGTCATGTCGACGCGCTGGTCGAGCGGCTGACCCGGTCCGGACTGCTCGACGACGCCAAGGGAGGCAGCCCGGCCGCCGACGCACTACGCACGAAGAAAGAGGTCCTCGACCGGCTCCGCCCCGACCTGGCCTCGCTGTCCCTGACCACCTCCCGACCCGGCGACGCGATCAGCCGCCTGGCCGCCCGTCGCTCCCTCCGCGTACAGGTGCGCGGAGCCGGCCGGGTGGGTACCGTCCTGGCCTCCCTGCTGTCGGGCGCCGGAGTCGGCGAGGTGGACGTGCGCGACTGCGGCCGGGTCGAACCGTGGGACCTCGCGCCGGGCGGGCTGCCCGCCGAGTCCGTCGGCGAGCGCCGCGACGAAGCCGCCCGCCGTGCCGTGCGCCGCGCCGCCCCGGACCGCCCACCCCGCCGCGGCCCCAGGCCACGGATCGAGGCAGCCGACCCCGGCTACTCACTGGTGATCCTCGCCCCACGCGACGACGTCGCCGTGCACGCCCCCGCCCCGGACACCGCAGAACCACTCATCACTTCGGGTACACCCCACCTGTATGCCGGAGTCGTCGAGGGAACCGGCGTGGTCGGCCCGCTCGTCCTGCCCGGCGAGACGGGCTGCGCCCGCTGTCTGCACGAGGACCGCACCGACCGGGACCAGACCTGGCCACGCCTGGTCGCCCAGTGGCGCTCGGGCAGACAGCCCCATGTCCGCCCCTGCGACCTGGCCCTGGCCACCACCGTCGCCGGGCTGGCGGCCGCACACACACTCACCTTCCTCGACGGCCAGGTGCCCTCCAGCGCGGGCGCGCGCTGGGAGGTCTCGCTGCCAGGTCTTCACTGGCATGCGCGGCCGGTCTGGGCCCATCCCGCATGCCCGTGCGGGGCTGCGGAGAGAGGTAAGGGGGAACGCGCCTCGGAGGATGCGGAGGCACACGAGACAATGGCGGTGGAACGGTCGCCGAGGGAGTTACGCCGTACGGCGGGCGCGGCGCGGCCGGCTGGGACCTGGAGGGCGCATGTCTGATCTTCCCCGCAAGGCGGTCACCCGTACCGCCAAGCTCGCCGCGCTCCCGCTCGGCTTCGCCGGGCGGGCCACCTGGGGCCTGGGCAAGCGGATCGTCGGCGAGTCCGCGGAGATAGTCGGCCGCGAACTGCAGCAGCGGACGGCCGAACAGCTCTTCAAGGTACTCGGGGAGCTCAAGGGCGGCGCGATGAAGTTCGGGCAGGCCCTGTCCGTCTTCGAGTCGGCCCTGCCCGAGGAGATCGCCGGCCCCTACCGGGTGGCCCTCACCAAGCTCCAGGAAGCGGCGCCCCCGATGCCGACGCGCACCGTGCACACCGTGCTCGGCGAGCGGCTCGGCGAGGACTGGCGGGAGCTGTTCCTGGAGTTCGAGGACAAGCCGTCCGCGGCGGCCTCGATCGGCCAGGTGCACCGGGGCGTGTGGCACGACGGACGTGAGGTCGCGGTCAAGGTGCAGTATCCGGGAGCAGGCGAGGCCCTGCTGTCCGACCTGAACCAACTGAGCCGTTTCTCCCGCCTGTTGGGTCCCCTCATTCCCGGCATGGACATCAAGCCGCTGATCGCGGAGCTGAGGGACCGCGTCTCCGAGGAGCTGGACTACGGCCTGGAAGCTCAGGCCCAGCAAACCCACGCAGAGGAGTTCGCCGACGACCCGGATGTCCTGGTGCCGGCCGTGGTCCACCAGTGCGACGAGGTCCTGATCACCGAGTGGATCGACGGCATTCCGATGTCAGAGATCATCAGGGACGGCACCCAGGAACAGCGCGACCGGGCCGGTCAGCTCCTCGCCCGTTTCCTCTTCTCCGGCCCGGCCCGCACCGGCCTCCTGCACGCCGACCCGCACCCCGGCAACTTCCGCCTCCTGCCCGGCGGTCCGGGCGGGGACGACGACTGGCGCCTCGGAGTCCTGGACTTCGGCACGGTCGACCGCCTCGTGGGCGGCCTGCCCACGCCCATAGGCCACTCCCTGCGGATGACCCTCGACGGCGACGCACAGGCTGTCTACGACCTGCTCTGCGAGGAGGGCTTCGTCAAACAGTCCATCGAACTGGACCCCGACGCGGTCCTCGACTACCTGCTGCCCATCATCGAGCCCGCCCAGGTCGAGGAGTTCACCTTCACCCGCGGCTGGATGCGCAGCCAGGCAGCCCGCGTCGCCGACCCCCGCTCCCCCGCCTACCAGCTCGGCAAGCAGCTCAACCTGCCGCCCGCATACCTCCTGATACACCGGGTGACCCTCAGCACCATCGGGGTGCTGTGCCAACTCGGCGCGACGGTAAGGCTGCGCGAGGAACTGGAGGAGTGGCTGCAGGGGTT
>NZ_JBQQCE010000611.1:0-4746 GCF_052245645.1 Streptomyces sp. KR55
ATTCGTGCGTCCACACGCATCACCGACGCAGACACCCGCACTGCTAAAGTGGAGGTACTCCTCCACTGTAGCGGAGGCTTACCTCCGGTTCAATCCCGTCCGCCCTAGGGAGGCAGCAATGACGGCCCGGACCTTTCCCGTGAGCGAGATCGTGGCGTCCCGGCGGCCGCACCGGAAGGACGCCGCCCGCAACTACGACGCCCTGCTGGCCGCCGCGCGCGAGGCGTTCGCCGAGCACGGCGCGGATGCCTCCCTGGAGGACATCGCCCGTCGCGCGGGCGTCGGCATCGGCACGCTCTACCGGAACTTCCCGACCCGTCGGCATCTGTTCGAGAGCGTGTACGCGGGCGAGGTGAACGACCTGTGCCAGGTCGCCCAGGAGGTCGCGGACCAGGAACCGTGGGAGGCGCTCACGGCCTGGCTGCACCGGTTCACCGGCTACATGGTGACCAAGCGGGCGGTCCGCGAGGCGCTCAACGACGAGTCGGACATCTTCCTGACCTGCCGGGAGTCGATGTACGCGGCCGGCACCCCGCTGTTCGAGCGGGCGCAGCAGGCAGGGGTGGCACGCAAGGACATGGACTTCGGGGACCTGCTGCGCATGGTCGCGGGCATCACCTCGACGAACTTCGTCGACGACGCCCAGCGCGACCGTGTCCTGTCCGTCGCGCTGGACGGCGTGCGCACCGCGCGCTGAGTCGCCGGTCGAAATTACTACCTGCCCACCGCCTCCTTGCGCAGCAGGTCCAGGAACGTGGGGGTGCCCTGCGTCGTGCGTACGTCGACACAGGCGCGCACGTGGCGGTTCTCGACCGCGTGGTGCAGCAGCGCGTGGGCGAGGTCGGCGCGGGCGGTGTAGCGGCCGGGCAGCCGTGCCGTGCCGAGCTGGTAGTCGCTGACCGTCTCCGTGTCGAACAGGCCGCCGGGGCGGATGACCGTCCACGCGTGGTCGGACTCGCGTACGACGTCCTCCATGCGGCGCATGTCGTCGTAGACCGTGCGGCCGAGGAAGCGCACGACCGCCGGTTCCAGCAGCCGGCGGAAGAGGAAGCCTTCACCGGGTGCCGCCGTGTCGAAGAGGACGGTCGAGGTCACGGCCACCAGGCGTCGCACGTTGTGCTTGGTCATGGCCTGCGTGATGTGGGTGATGCCGGCGGAGTACACCGTGACGGGACGGCGGCCGTACGGCACGCCGAGTGCGGAGATCACCGCGTCCTGTCCGGCCACGGCGGTTTCGACCGCCGCCGGATCGAGTACGTCCGCGCCGACGACGCGCAGCCCGGGGCCGGTGACCGGGAAGCCGTCGGGGCGGCGGGTGACGGCGGTGACCGAGTGCCCTGCGGCGAGGGCCTGTCGGGTGGTCTGCCGTCCGGTGGGGCCGTTCGCGCCGAAGATGACGATGTTCATTGGCTTTCCCCTCGTGCGTGTGGGTTTCCGCCAGTTGTGAGGGCGGGGGCAACCTGGAGTGTGACATCGCCGGGCGTGCCGTAAGAGTTCCGTCATCTCCTGACCGTCGCGGTCCGGCCGTGCGCACGTCTTGAATGGATCTCCCGGAGAACGGAACGGGAGGAGACGCCATGGGGCGTATGGGCAGGGTGATCGTGGTGGCGCTGGTGCCGGCCGTGGCGTTGGTCGGGGCGGGGCTGTACTGGTTCCAGCCGTGGAAGCTGTGGCAGGACGAGACCGTGCAGGAGGCGCTGCCCGCGGCGACCGGGACACCGGCGCCCGCGCCGAGCACCTCGGCATCGCCGGAACCGGCGGGCCCGGTGACGGTGGCGCGCGGTGAGCTGATCAGTCACGAGCACGCCACGTCCGGCACGGTGACGCTGCTGCGGCTTGCGGACGGCTCCCACGTGCTGCGTCTGGAGGACCTCGACACCAGCAACGGCCCGGATCTGCGGGTGTGGCTGACGGACGCGCCGGTGAAGGAGGGCCAGGCAGGCTGGCATGTGTTCGACGACGGTGCGTACGAAAGCCTGGGGCGGCTCAAGGGGAACAGGGGCGACCAGAACTACGCCGTTCCCGCCGGCGTGGATCCGGCCGCCTTCACGAGCGTGAGCATCTGGTGCGACCGGTTCGACGTGTCGTTCGGGGCGGCGGAGCTGGCTCCCGCATGAGCGCACTGCTGGACTACGGTGGGGCGCCCGCCGCACCGGGCGCCCCTGGGGCCGTCACCGCGGGACAGCCGCCGTCCCCTGTGCGGTGGCTGTCGGCAGCGTGACACCCAGCCTCGCGGCGTGTTCGGTCAACTCGCGCCACACCTTCGGCGCCACGGGGATCCCCTGCTCCGCCCGGCCGGCGGCCACCGCGGCGCTGTGCTCGCCGGGGTAGTACACGCCCGCCGCGTCGTCCGCCCTGGGCAGGCCCTTCAGGGTGGTCAGGGCCGAGTCGACCACCGCCGCGAAGGACTCGGTGCCGCCGAAGGCCGCGGGGTCGAGGGCGATGAGCAGGGCGTTCTGGCGGTGTGTGCGGCCGGCCGGGTCGTCGGAGTGGAAGGACGCGAAGATCGGCGCGCCGACGAGCACGCTGGTCAGCAGCTCGAAGGCCTGCGACATGCCGGACCCCTTGGCGCCGCCCAGCGGCAGCTGCATGACCGCCTTCTGCTATGTGACACGGACGTTCACCGAGACCGGCAAGACGGTGGAGCACCTTTCGGCCGAGGAGCAGATGGGTTAGTCGCGCAGCGCCTGCTAGTCGCCGGCGGCGACGGCCGCCTTGGCCGCGCACAGCCCTTCGAGGACCATGCGGCCTCAGCCGGGGCGGTACAGCGCGGCGAGCAGTTCGATCGCGGCCTGGGTGGCGGGGTGCGGGTCGTCGCGCCACCAGATCAGCCGTACGGCGACCGGTTCGGCGTCGCGCACCGGCCGGTAGACGACGCCGGGGCGCCGGTACTGGTGGGCGGTGGACTCCGCAGTCACCCCGATGCACCGGCCCGTGGCGATCACGGTGAGCCAGTCGTCGACATCGTGGGTCTCCTCGGTGGCCGGGCGGGAGTCGGGGGGCCACAGGTCCACCGTCGTGGTGCCGGTACGGCGGTCGACGAGGAGCGTGCGCCCGCTGAGATCGGCGAGCCGGACGGAGCGACGCCGGGCCAGCGGATCGTCGGCGGCCAGGGCGCACAGCCGCCGTTCCAGGCCGACGATGGCGGAGTCGAGGCGCCGGTCGTCCGGCGCCCTGCGCACCACCGCCAGATCGCACATCCCCTCCAGCAGGCCCGCGGTGGGCGAGTTGACCCGCACCAGGTGCAGTTCGGTCTCCGGGTGCACGGCGCCCCACCGGCGCTGGAAGGGGAGCGTGTGCCGGCCGAGCGCCGCCCAGGCGTAGCCCACCCGCACCTGGACGTGCCCGGAGGTGGCCTCCCGGACCAGGTGGTCCACCTCGGCGAGCACCCGCCGGGCATGCGCCACGACCCGCAGTCCGGTCGCCGTCGGCGTCACCTGACGCGAGGTGCGCCTGAGCAGCCGTACACCGAGGGCGCGTTCGAGGGAGGCCAGGGTGCGCGACACGGCGGCCTGGGAGACGCCGAGCGCTGTCGCGGCGTCGGTGAAGGTTCCCTCGTCCACGATCGCGACGAGGCAGCGCAGTTGACGTAGCTCCACATCCGCATCCATGACTCAAGCGTATGGATGGATCGGAGGTTGCATTTTGCGCAAGAGCCGTACGGCTGCACCATCACGGGCATGCGAGCAGCTCCCGCACGCCGCGCCGTGCCCACGCCTCTTCCCAACCCGCAGTCGCCCGGCCGGGGTTGGGCCGGTGTGGTCACGATGGTCGCCAGCGGCCTGTCCAACCAGACGGGTGCCGCCGTCGGTGCCCTGGCCTTCCCCGTCATCGGCCCGGTCGGGGTCGTCGCGGTCCGGCAGTACGTTGCCGCCGCCGTCCTGCTGGCCGTGGGCCGCCCGCGGCTGCGGGACTTCACCTGGCCTCAGTGGTGGCCGGTGCTGCTGCTGGCCGTGGTGTTCGGCACCATGAACCTCAGTCTGTACACCGCCGTCGACCGGATCGGTCTCGGGCTGGCGGTGACGCTGGAGTTCCTCGGCCCGCTGAGCATCGCCCTGGCCGCGGCCCGGCGTCGCCTGGACGCCTGCTGCGCGGTGATCGCCGCGGTCGGCGTGGTCACCCTGATGCGTCCACGTCCCTCCGCCGACTACGTGGGGATGGGCCTCGCCCTGTTGGCGGCCGTGTGCTGGGCGTCGTACATCCTGCTCAACCGCACCGTCGGCCGACGCGTCCCCGGCGCGCAGGGGGCGGCGGCAGCGGCGGGCGTCTCGGCCGTGCTGTTCCTGCCGGTGGGCATCCTGGTCGCGGTACAGCGCCCGCCCACCGCCGAGTCGGTCGCCTGGGCGGTGGCGGCAGGTGTCCTGTCCTCGGCCGTGCCCTACCTCGCCGACCTGCTGACGCTGCGCCACGTCCCCGCCCAGACGTTCGGGCTCTTCATGAGCGTCAACCCGGTCCTCGCCGCGCTGGTCGGCTGGGCCGTCCTCGGTCAGGGCCTGGGGAGCTGGGAGTGGGCCGGCATCGGGGCGGTCGTCACGGCGAACGCGCTCAGCATCCTCACCCGGCGCGAGTGAGGGCGACCGCGACGTCACCCTCGGACGGCGGTCGTGGTGCCGCGGATCTCCAGCGTCGGCATGGCGAGGTGCACGCTCCCCTCTCCCCCGCGTCCCTCGAAGCGGTCGAGCAGACAGCGGGCGGCGCGACGGCCGACCTCGTGGCCGGCGTTGTCGACGGTGGTGAGCCACAGGT
>NZ_JBQQCE010000612.1:0-4722 GCF_052245645.1 Streptomyces sp. KR55
GTCCGCGCCGCCCTCCCGGACGCCCCCGTCGCCACCCCCGTGGACCGGCACGACGTCCTCTCCGCCTACCTCGACCTGATGTGCCTGCGTGTCGCGGTCCGGCTCGCCGCCGAGAACCGCCTGCGCGGCACCGCCGTACGGCGCCTCTCGGCGAGAGTGGCCGGGCAGGTCCACGAGGCCGCCCGGCGCAGCCTCGGCCCCGGACAGGGCGAACTGGACCGGGAGTCGTTCGAGGCCCTCTTCCCGTGGGGACCCGCACCCGCTCGGCTCGGCGGCGGAACCGGCTGGGCGGCCGCCGTCCTCACCGAAGGCCTCCTCGTCCCCGCCGGCACCGGCTACCGCTTCGCGCACGAGGAGCTCGCCGACTGGATCCAGGGCACACACCTCGACCTCGACGAGGCGCTGCGCGCCCTGGTCCACCGCCCCCTCACCCCGCACACCCCGCACCCCCTCCCCGTTCCGCACCACCGCATCGGCCCCGTCGTCCAGGCCTTCCTCCTCGTCGCCCGCCAGCAGGGCACCCGCCAACTCGCCCGCCGCCTGGAGGAGCTGGTGCACGCCCTGGACGCCGACCCGCGCTCCTGGTGGGCCGCCCGTCTGCTCGCAGAGGTCCTGCGCGGGGTGCCGGACGCCACGCCGTACGTCGGTGTCCTGCGGATACTTGCCGACGGTATCGCCGACTGGCGGCGGCAACAGCGGTCCGTCCCCGCGGAGTTCGGGCCCGCCTTGTGGACGGACCTGCCGCTGCCGGAGGCCGAGCGTCTCGACCTGCTGCGCCGGCTCGTCCGCGCCGACACCACCGCCGGTGGCGCCCGGTACCTCGACGCGGCCGCACACCTCCTCGCCGCCGACCCCACCGCCGTACAACCGCATCTCGCCCGCTGGTTCGACGACGAGTGGCCGTTGCCCGCGACCCCGCACGCCACTGTTGCCACGGCCGCGCAGGCGCTGCTGTACACGCACCGGCACCGGGCACTGGACGACCTCACCGAGGTGCTCGTGGACAGCGCGCATCTGCGCGGCGACGAGCTGCTCGCCGTACTCGCCGAGGAGGAGCCGTCCGCCGTGTGCCGGGCGGTCGACCGGTGGGCGCACGACGAGCGGCCCGCGCGGCGGGTGGCGGCGGTGGCGTACGGACTGCGCGCCGCCCCGCACGCGCGCACCGAGGCCGACCGGCAGCTCCTGCGCTACGCGGCCCTCACGCTGCTCGCCCGCCCTGCCGACGGCACGCTGCAAGGGGGTGCGCTCGGCATCCTCGTATGGGATCCGCGCTCCCGCGCCCGCCACCTCCCGCGGGCGCTCGAACACTTCGCGGCGGGCGATCCCCAGCTGCCGCCCAGCGCGCTGGCCGCGGCCCTGCCCACCCACCCGGAGGCCGTCCTCGACGCCTTCCGCACCCGGCTGCACCGGCCGGACGCCGGGGCGGCACTGCTCGCGCTCGCCGATGTCACGACACCGGCGCTGGCCCGCCGGGTCGCCGACCTCGTACGGGACGCCGTGGCGCGGCGCCCCGACCGTGCCGCGGCCGTCGCCGCGTACGTCGACCGGCGCCTCGACCAGGGCCCCCTCGCCCGGACCGTACTGTTCCCGCTGGTCACCGGCGTACTGGACGGCGGCCCGGAGCCGGTGCGGACCGCACTCGCCGCCGTGCTTGCCGGCCCCGGCCCCCTCCGCCGCGAACTGCGCGCCTTCCTCCTCGCCCACGAGCGCGCGCCCGCCGTCCTGGAGTCGCTGCTGCGCGCCGCCGCCCGGCACGACGCCGACGACTTGGGCGACCTCGTCCGCGACACCGGCCTGCTCCTGGTCCGCACCCCGAACGGAGCCACCCTCTTCGACCGCGCCCTCGTCGACCTCGGCCGCGAGGTGCCGGGCTTCGCCGCACGGGCCGCGGGCTGGCTGGCCGACGCCCCCCAGGACTGGGCCGTGGTGGTCGGCCCCAGCACCCGCCGGATGATCGAGAACCTGGCCGGCGTCCGGGTCCCCGCATGACCGCGGACCGGCACGTGCGTCAGGTCACAGCCCCCATGCCGATGCGGGCCGGACCCCCGCGGCATGGCACCCTTAGACCTGCGTAAGAGGTAGACGGCAAGTACCGACACGGGTTCGAGGAGCGGTCACAGTGCAGCGCTGGCGTGGCTTGGAGGACATCCCCGAGGACTGGGGACGCAGCGTCGTCACCATCGGCTCCTACGACGGTGTCCACCGCGGACACCAGCTGATCATCCGGCATGCCGTGGAACGCGCCCGCGAGCTGGGCGTTCCCACCGTCGTCGTCACCTTCGACCCGCACCCCAGCGAGGTCGTCCGCCCCGGCAGCCACCCCCCGCTGCTCGCCCCGCACCACCGCCGCGCCGAACTGATGGCGGAGCTGGGCGTGGACGCGGTCCTCATCCTCCCCTTCACGACGGAGTTCTCGAAGCTGTCGCCGGCCGACTTCGTCGTCAAGGTCCTGGTCGACAAGCTGCACGCCAAGGCGGTCGTCGAGGGCCCCAACTTCCGCTTCGGCCACAAGGCCGCGGGCAACGTGGACTTCCTCGCCGAGCAGGGCAAGGTCTACGACTTCGAGGTCGAGGTCGTGGATCTGTACGTGACCGGCGAGGCGGGCGGCGGGGAGCCCTTCTCCTCGACGCTGACCCGGCGCCTGGTCGCCGAGGGCGACGTCGAGGGCGCCGCGGAGATCCTCGGGCGTCCGCACCGGGTCGAGGGCGTGGTCGTGCGCGGCGCCCAGCGAGGCCGCGAGCTGGGCTTCCCGACGGCGAACGTCGAGACGCTGCCGCACACCGCCATCCCGGCCGACGGGGTCTACGCGGGCTGGCTGCACGTGGCATGCTAGGCGATGCCGGCCGCGATCTCCGTGGGCACCAATCCCCAGTTCGACGGCACGGCGCGCACGGTCGAGGCCTACGCCATCGACCGGGTGGGGCTGGACCTGTACGGGCTCCATGTCGCCGTCGACTTCCTGGCCTTCGTACGCGGACAGGCGAAGTTCGACACCCTGGAGGCCCTGCTCGAGCAGATGGCCGACGACGTGAAGAAGTGCCGGGAGCTGGTCGCGGCGGCGCAGTAGTCGGGCGTACGACGCCAGTAGTCGTGTACGACGCCGAAGGGCGGCCGGTGCCTGCGGGGCACCGGCCGCCCTTTGTGTGTGGTGGCTGTGGTTACTGCTGGGGCGGCTGTTGGCCCTGGGGCGGCTGCTGACCGGGCTGCGGCTGCTGGGAGTGGCCGGGCTGGGGGTAGGGCTGGGCGCCCGGCTGCTGGTACGGCTGGCCAGGCTGTGGGTAGGGCTGGCCGGGCTGCTGGTACGGCTGCGGCTGGCCGGGGTGGGCGGGGGGCTGAGCCGGGTGCGCCGGTTGTCCTGGGTGTCCCGGCTGCGCGTAGGGCTGGCCCGGCTGCTGGTACGGCTGGCCCGCCGGGGGCTGTCCCGGCATGGGCTGGCCCGGGAGCGGTGGCGCGGCCACGGGCGGCGGGTTGCCGTCGCTCGTCCACAGACCGTGCATCTGCTGGTGGCGGACGAAGTCCTCGGCGACCATGGCCGCGAGGTTGAAGTACGCCTCCCGTACCTTGGGCCGCATCATGTCGAGGTCGACCTCGGCACCGGCAGCCAGGTGCTCGTCGAAGGGAACGACGACCACGCCCCGGCACCGGGTCTCGAAGTGCGTCACGATGTCCTCGACCTTGATCATCTTCCCGGTCTCGCGCACACCCGAGATGACGGTGATGGACCGGGAGACGAGGTCCGCGTACCCGTGCGCGGACAGCCAGTCCAACGTCGTACTGGCGCTGCTCGCACCGTCCACGGACGGCGTCGAGATGATGATGAGCTGGTCGGCGAGGTCGAGCACACCGCGCATGGCGCTGTACAGCAGACCGGTGCCCGAGTCGGTGAGGATGATCGGGTACTGCTTGCCCAGGACGTCGATCGCGCGCCGGTAGTCCTCGTCGTTGAAGGTCGTGGACACGGCCGGGTCGACGTCGTTGGCGATGATCTCCAGGCCGGAGGCGGCCTGCGAGGTGAACCGCCGGATGTCCATGTACGAGTTGAGGTACGGGATCGCCTGGACGAGGTCACGGATGGTGGCCCCGGTCTCGCGGCGTACGCGGCGGCCGAGCGTACCGGCGTCCGGGTTCGCGTCGATCGCGAGGATCTTGTCCTGCCGCTCACTGGCGAGGGTGGAGCCCAGCGCGGTGGTCGTCGTGGTCTTGCCGACGCCGCCCTTGAGGCTGATGACGGCGATGCGGTAGCAGGACAGCACCGGCGTCCGGATCAGCTGGAGCTTCTGCAGCCGCTCGGCCTCTTCCTTCTTGCCGCCGAGCTTGAACCGCGAGCCCGCGGTCGGCCGGCCGCTCTTCGGCTTCTGCCGCTTGTTGTTGAGCAGCCGGTCGGAGGACAGTTCCACGGCCGCGGTGTAACCGAGCGGCGCGGCACCGGGATTGGTGGGCTGCCGCTGGTCATGCTGCACGGGCTGCGGCCAGGCAGTGCCGGCTCGGGGGTCTACGGGCGGCTGGTGCGGGGTTTGGGGCTGCTGTGGATGCTGGGGCTGCTGTGGGATCTGCGGGGCGAAGCCCTGCGGGGCTCCTTGAGGGACGCCGGCCGGGTTCTGGGCGTCGGGCTGCGGCTGCGCCGGCTGTGCGGGTACGCCGGGGTGCCCCTGCTGCCCGGGCTGCTGCTGCGGGAAGCCGTAACCGCCGGGCTGGGCAGGGGAGTTGGGGGCGGGAGGGGTG
>NZ_JBQQCE010000613.1:0-4703 GCF_052245645.1 Streptomyces sp. KR55
ACTCCAGGAAGTAGGCCTCACGGGCGCGCGTCGACGCCGCTGCGGAACCCGCCATCGCCGGCGACTCGTAGTTGCCGCCGCTGACCTCGATCATGTCGAGTCCTTCCCGCGCCAGGGCCGCGACGACTGAGCGGGACTCCTCCTCGGTGAAGCCACCGCGCTGGAAGTCGGCCGAGTTGAGCTTGACGGCGACGGCGAAGCTCGGTGACACCCGTGACCGTATGCGGCGCACGACCTCGAGGACGAAGCGCATCCGCCGCTCGGGATCGCCGCCCCACTCGTCGTCGCGCCGGTTCGACAGCGGGGAGAGGAACTGGTTGACCAGGTAGCCGTGAGCTCCGTGCACCTGCACCCCGGCGAAGCCGGCCGTCTCGCACACCGCGGCCGCGGTCGCGAACCGCTCGATGATGTCCTCGATCTGCGCGGACGTCAGCTCGCGGGGCTTGGCGGCGCCGGGCAGGTTGAGCGGGATCGGGCTGGGCGCGACCGGCGTGTGCCCGAGTGCGAGCACGTTGGACTGGCGGCCCGGATGGTTGAGCTGCACCCAGGTCGGGATGCCGGCGTCCTTGGTCGTCGCGGCCCATCGGGTGAGCGCGGCGAGGTCGCGGTCGTCCTCGATGACGACGTTGCCCGGCTCGCCGAGTTGGGTGCGGTCGACCATGACGTTGCCGGTGATGATCAGTCCGTACCCGCCCCTGCTCCAGGTGCGGTAGAGCTGTTCGAGGCGATGGTCCGGGGCGTTGCGCTTGTCGGCGAGTGCCTCGCTCAACGCGGACTTCATGATCCGGTTCGGCAGCACCTGGCCGTTGGGCAGGGTCAGGTGGTCGTGAAGGGATGTCATGGGCGGGTTTCCTTCGGTCGGGGTGAGTGCGTGGGCAGGGTGGTGCAGGTGCCCTTGAGCGGTCGGGCATCGGCCGGCTCGATCCGCGGCCTCGACCGAGTTGCCCGACCGCCGATGAGCGCCGGCTCTGTTCAGCGGGGCCGGTCAGGCGAGTTGGCGCTTGAGGATCTTGCCGGTGGAGGTCAAGGGCAGTTCGTCGACGAACTGGACGATGCGCGGGTACTTGTACGCGGCGAGCCGCTCCTTCGCCCAGGCGGCGAGCTCGTCCTCGGTCGTGCCGCTCCCGGCCTTCTTCACCACGACGGCCTTGATCTCCTCGCCGTGGGATTCGTGCGGTACGCCGATGACAGCGACGAGCGAGACTGCGGGGTGCTCCATGAGCACCTCCTCGAGCTCGCGCGGGTAGACGTTGAAGCCACCACGGATGATCATGTCCTTGGACCGGTCGACGATGTAGTAGAAGCCGTCCTCGTCCTTGCGGGCGAGGTCGCCGGAGCGGAACCAGCCCTCCCTGATCGCCTCGGCCGTCGCCTCGGGCCGTTTGTAGTAGCCCTTCATGACGTTGTGCCCCTTGATCGCGATCTCCCCGATCTCGTCGGGGCCGCCCTCGACCTCGGACCAGTCGTCGCGGATGAGCTTCATGTCCACGCCCGGGATGGGCACCCCGATCGACCCGACGCGGGGTTTTTCGCCGAACCGGGAGAAGGACGCGATCGGGGAGGTCTCGGACAGTCCGTATCCCTCGAGGATCGTGACTCCGAAGCGTTCCTCGAACTGCTTGTGGATCTCGGCGGGCAGGGCTGAGCCACCGGCCACCGCCACGCGAAGGTTCGCTGCCAGGCGGGCGACGTCGACCGTCTCGTCGAGTGCCGCGAGAAGACCCCAGTACATCGTCGGGACCCCGGCGAAGAACGTCACGTCGTGGGTGAGCATGAGACGCAGGGCAGCCTGCGCCTCGAACCTCGGCTGCATCACGATCGTGCCGCCGAAGGCGAAGGCGCCGTTCTGGATGACGGTCTGGCCGAAGGCATGGAACAGCGGCAGCACACACAGGTAGGTGTCGGGGCGCTCGGAATCGGCCGCGAACAGATCGATGCCGATGAGCGCGTTCTCGTACACGTTGCGGTGCCGCAGCTCCGCGCCCTTGGGGTGACCGGTCGTGCCGGAGGTGTAGAGGACCACCGCGGTGTCGTCCTCGTCGCGCTCGACCGTCCGGAACGTCACGGGCTGTCCGGCCACGACCGAGGCGTAGGACTCCGGCGTCTCGCCCCCGGACCATGGCGCGCCGCCGCTCTCGATCAGGAAGAACTCGGTGCAGCCCTCGCTCGCCTGGAACCCCTCCCACGCGGCCTGCCCGATCGGCAGCTCCGGCGTGCCCTCGAAGGCGAAGTACGCCTTCGCGTCGGAGTCGGTGAGGTGGTAGGCGACCTCGCGGGCCTTCAGCAGCACGTTCAGCGGCACGACCGCGGCACCCGCCTTGAGGATGCCGAAGTAGATGCTGGAGAAGTGGGGCAGGTTGGGGCAGGACAGTGCGACCTTGTCCCCCGGCTGGATCCCGCGCGAGACGAGCAGGTTCGCGACCCGGTTGGCCGCGGCGTCGAGGGCGTCGTACGTGATCCGGTCGTCACCGAAGATGATCGCGGTGCGCTCCGGGTGGCGGGACGCGGAATCCGTCAGCAGTCGTGACACGTTGCGGCTCGGGCTGAGCATCATTGCTCTCCTGGTTCTCGGGGTGTGTGCGGTCGGTCTAGGCGAACGCCGGAGGCGGCACGAAGCCCTCCACTTCGCGACCCAGCAGAGCGGCGAACTCGATGGTGGTGAGATCGCCTCCGCTCGGCCCCATGGCCTGCAACCCGATGGGCAGTCCGCTCCTGCCCTTGCGCACCGGGATGGTCGTCGCCGGACCGCCGGAGACGTTGGCAACGGCGTTCCACTTGATCTGGTCCCAGTAAGGACGTCGCACACCGTCGACTTCGTAGGGCCGCCCGAACCGGTCGATCAGCTTGTTGTGGTGGGCGGGGGCGGCCGTCGGGGTGACCGGCATGAGCACGATGTCGAAGTCCTTGAAGAACTCGAACCATCGCTGCCGGATCTCGTTGCGCACCGTGTGGGCCTTCAGCCAGTGGTAGTGGGACTGGAAGGTTCCGAGCAGGGCGGGACCGGCGTCGCCGCGCGGGTGCTGGACGAGCCGGGCCAGCAGCGCGGCGTTGGGGGCAGGTGTGAGGCCGGTGCGGTCGTAGGACAGCGCGCCGAAGAGCAGGGGCAGGAAGACTTTCCGGTGATTCGTCGCAATGTCGACGGGGAGGCTCGCGGGCCGGAGCGTGACTTTCGCGCCGGCCGCCCGCAGCGCAGTGACCGCGTCGTCCACGGCTGCGGCGACGTCGCTGTCGACCGGGCACGAGGGATCCTCGCCCCAGACGGCGACCCGGAAGTCCGACAGCTTGGTCGCACGCGGCGGTGCGAGCGTGTAGCTGAAGCCGGCGTCGTGGTCGGCCGTCCCAGCCGTTGCCCGCAGGATCGGAACGAGGTCGCGTGCGTCGCGGACCTGCGCGCCGCCGCAGGCCATGTCGGCGTCCGTCCACCATCCCACACCCGGGCCGTAGGGGACATGCCCGCTGAGGGGGATCGACCGCCAGGTCGACTTGTGCCCGTACAGGCCGTTGAAGTGGGCGGGGATCCTGGTCGACCCGCCGATCTCCGAGCCGAAGTCGAACGCCGCAAGGCCCGCGGCGGTGGCGACGGCGCCGCCTCCGGCGGACCCGCCGGAGGTGCGGGTCGTGTCCCACGGATTCGATGAGGGACCGAACACCGCGTTGTCGGCCTGGACGTCCTGGTTGCCCGGCGGCATGTTGCTCTTCCCCATGATCACGGCACCGGCCGAACGCAATCGCCTGACCGCCTCGGCGTCCTGGTCAGGCACGTGGTCCTTCAGGTCCACGCGCCCGCCGACGGTGCGCATCCCGGCTGTCTCGAAGCTGTCCTTGACCGTGATCGGCACACCGTGCAGCGGACCGAGGTCCTGCCCCGCCGCCCGCGCGGCGTCCGCTTCCGCGGCCTCGCGGCGGGCGCGCTCGGGGTCGAGCGTCACCACCGCGTTCAGCGCGGGGTTGTGGGTGGCGATTCGCTCGAGGTAGAGCTCGACGAGTTCCTGGCTCGACACCTCACCTGCGGCCAGCGCGCGTGACTGATCCACGGCAGATCGGAAGGGAACGTCACTCACGGCATGCCTCATCTCTGACGATGGCAGATCAACTGGAAAATTATCTGTCGATCGTAATATTACGTGTGTCAGACCATAGATTAGGATGGGACACGGAACAAGGGATCCGCGGAGCGAATGGAGGTAGCCCGTGGCGCGCTACGCCAAGGAGCACAAGCAGGTGACGCGGCAACGGATCATTGAGAAGGCCGGCCATCGGTTCAAGCAGGACGGGATAGACGGCTCCGGCATCTCCACGCTGATGTCGGATGCCGGGCTCACCAACGGAGCCTTCTACGCCCACTTCGCATCCAAGGACGACCTCGTCGCCAACGTCGTCGCCGACGAACTGCGCACGCAGGTGGCGAGGTACGGCACGCTGCGGCCCGGCCACCCGGGACTTGAGGACCTCGTTCGCGACTACCTGTCGCCCGAGCACCGGGACCACCCCGGCGTCGGATGCCCCTCCGCCGCCCTGCTCGACGAGATCAGCCGCTGCGGGGACGGGGCCAAGCAGGCCTACACCGAAGGCGCGAGAGCCATCGTGGAAGAGATCGCCGCCCGCCTGACACCTGAGGATCCGCGGTCCGCTCGTGGTAAGGCCATCGGACTCTTCACCATGATGGTGGGGACGTTGCAACTGTCCCGCGCGCTCTCCGACCG
>NZ_JBQQCE010000614.1:0-4686 GCF_052245645.1 Streptomyces sp. KR55
GTGATCGCCTATGATGCCGTCCAGGCGATCGGCGTGCCCGTGCCGCCGTGGTGGCGGGTGCGCAGCGCCGACGAACTGGTCGCGGCCGTCGAGGAGTTGGAGACAGCCGGCCACAGGGCCTGCTTCAAGCCTGCGTCCGGGGCGGGCGGGGTGGGCTTCCGTGTGATCACACGCGCCCCCTTCTCGCTTCTGCACCTCAGCGGGTTCCCGAGCCCCTACGTGCCGCTCGACCTGGTGCTCGAGGCGGTGCGGCAGGCCGACGAGCCCGTCGACTGGCTGGTGATGCCGCGGCTGGAGCAGCCGGAGGTGTCCGTGGACTGCCTCACCGGCACGGACAACCAGGTACGGCTGATCGTCGGACGGACGAAGAACGGGCGCCGACGGGGTTTCACGCTGCACGAACAGTGGCTGGAGCCGGCGCGACGGCTCGCGGAGGGTTTCGGGCTGCACTATCTGTCCAACATCCAGTTCCGGATGTTCGGCGAGCAGCCGGTGCTGATGGATGTCAACGCGCGTCCGGCGGGTGGGTTGCACCAGCTGTCGCTGTGCGGGGTCAACGCGCCCTGGGCGGCTGTGCGGTTGGCTCTCGGGGATGACCCCGGGGAGATCGTGCCGCCGTTCCTCGGGCAGGACTACACGGTGGTGTCCGCTCCGCGGCCGCTGCGGCCGGTGGCGGTTCCGCAGCAGCGGGAGGCGCCGGAGACGCTGCCGGCGGTTCCCTCTCCGACGCCGGGTGACTCCGTCGGTAGTGCGGTTCAGGTACTGCCGCTTTAGGGCTCCCGCCGGGTGCGGGTTGTGGAGGGCTGGTCGCGCCCACGCGGCGGAGCCGCACAATGTTACAGCCCCGCGCCCCTTGGGTCGGCTCGCGCCAGGCGTGGGAGTGCCCGCCCGTGCTAGACCGGGTACCCCCACGCCTTCGCCAACTCCGCCAGTCGGGGCGGGAGTTCGGTGGAGGGGTCGGCCGGCCTGGCGGGCTGGATGCGGCCCGACTTGATGGTGCTGCTCCAGTCGCCGAGCTGGGGGCGGAACGTGCCGTGGTCCCGACTGCCGTAGTCGAGCATGCCGCTCTCCCACTCGACGCCGAGGTACTCGCACAGGCCGCGCATCGTCTGCTCCGGCTCGGCGGTGAGCTCCTCGTACGTGATCACATGCGCGTCGAGGCTCCGGCGCGCCTCCTCCAGCTTCTCGGCGTACCCGAGGACCTCGGCGTGGATGGACTGAAGGTCGGGATCCCGGCGGCGCTCGGTGAGGGACGCGATGACCGCGCCCGGGTGACGCAGCAGAAGGATGTAGCGGGCGTTCGGCCAACATCGGTGCAGCCGGGGCCAGATGAGGGTGTTCGGCGGCGTCTTGTCGACGATGACGTCCTTGCCGCTGCGAGTGAGCTCCAGGTGCAGCACCCGGTCCCACAGCAGGTGCTCCAGCTCGGTCCTGTCGAGTTCCAGCGCCTTCATGGCCTCCGCGCTGAAGCTGCGGGTCAGCTGGACGTGGACGGTGCGCAGATGCATCTCGTGCGGGGCCCGGATACGGCTGTGGCTGTTCAGCAGCACCCGCAGCAGGGTCGAGCCGGAGCGCACCGAGGACAGCACGAACACCGGCGAGTCCACGAGCCGTGGGGCGCGCGGGGCGACGTAGGACGACTCACGGGGCCCCCGCGGGGCCGGCACGGCGTTCAGCTGGCGGCGCGGCGGGCTCACCGCCTGGACCATCAGCCGGCCGCGGCGCTTCAGCCCTTTCCCGATCGCGGACATACGCGGGTCTCGCACGGTGCCACCTTTCTCTCACTCCTTGCTCCGGCATCCCAGGGGTGCCAGGCAAACTTCAGATGTCCAGGAGGCAACGAGTCCGGTTCGCTGCGGCTGCAGGAGCCGCCGTGACCAGGTGATTTACTACTTCCTTAATTCTTCATGGGAACGGCGTCGGTCCGCCCTCAGAACCGGCCCGAGCCCCGGTACAGCTCCAGCTCGCCGTCCAGTTCGACCGCGAGCACCGTGGCGTGCGGGTCGAGGTCCGCCGCGGCCGGCGGCTGGATCCAGAGCACGCCCGGTGCTTCGTGCAGACCGCCGATGACCCGGTGGGACAGTTCGGTCCCGCTGCCGAGCACGGTGACCCGGCGTACGGAGCTGAGCAGTCCGCGTACGCCGACGTCGGCGCGCGGGGCGTCGAAGAGGGTCAGATAGAGCGTGCGGCGGTCCTTCGAGAGGGTGCTGGGGCCGTAGTGATGGCCGGCGGGCAGGCCGCGCACGGTCCCGTACACGGCCTCCGCGTGTCGGGCGATCCAGGCGCCGAGGCCCTCGAGCCGTTCGGCGTGCTCGGCGGGGATGGTGCCGTCCTCCCGGGGGCCGACGCTGAGCAGCAGATTGCCGCCGCCCCCGATGGTCTCGGTGAAGTAGCGGATCAGCTGGTCGAGCGACTTGTGGTTGTGGTCGTGGTGCTGGTGGCCCCAGGAGTCGTTGATGGTCAGGCAGAGTTCCCAGGGGCCCTCGGGCGGTACGACGGGTGCGCCCTGTTCGGGGGTCGCGTAGTCGCCCTCGCTGAGCATGCGGGCGTTGAAGACGACGTCCGGCACCTGGGAACGGATGAGCGCGGCGAGTTCCGGGATGCGCCACTGTTCCTCGCTGCGGTCCCACTCGCCGTCGAACCACATCAGGTCGGGCTTGTAGCGGCTGGTGAGTTCGCGGATCTGACCGTCGCGGTAGGCGATGAACCGCTCCCAGGCGGCCAGGTCCTCGAACTCGGCCGCGACCTCGGAGTAGCGGTTGTCCTCCAGCTCCGGCGGGCGGCCCGGCTTGCGCGTGGAGGCGTAGTCGGGGTGGTTCCAGTCGGAGTGCGAGTAGTACAGGCCCACCTTGAGGCCCTGCTCGCGCAGGGCGTCGGCGTAGCCGGCTATCAGGTCGCGGCCCACGTTCAGGTCACCGTGGGCGGTGTCCCACAGGGCGACGCCGTCGTGGTGGCGGCTGGTGAGCACGGCGTACCGGGCGCCGGCGCGGGCGAAGAGCTTCGCCCACTCCCGCGGGTCGTACCGGGACGCGGTGAAACGGTCGAGCTGGGACATGTACTGGTCGTGCGGCACGATGTCGTCGTAGAACGACCAGGATTCCTGGACGCCGTCGACGGCGTAGATGCCCCAGTGGACGAAGATCCCCAGCTTGGCGTCGGTGAACCAGGGTTGTACGGGCACGCGTCAGCTCCTCTTCAGCCGCAGCGTCAGCACCTGGAAGGGCCGCAGAGCGACGGAGACCCCGCCGTCGCCGGTGACGTCCGCGTCGTTGAGCGGGCGTTCCAGAAGGTCGGTGACCTGGGCCCCCGCGAGCGGGAAGGCGGTGCGCAACACGCCCTGTGCCCGGCCGCCGCGGGACTCGTAGAGGCGGACCACGACGTCGCCGGACCGGTCGTCCGCGAGCTTCACCGCCTCGACGGTCACGCCCTCGCCGGCCACGGACACGACCGGCTCCGGCGTGCCCGCCGCGTCGGCGATGCGCAGCGGCAGGTTGAGGGCGTAGCCCTCGGCGATCGCGTCCTCGATGCTCGCGCCGGGCAGCAGCGAGTACGTGAACCGGTGCCGGCCCTGGTCGGCCTCGGGGTCCGGTACGCGCGGGGCGCGGACGAGGCTGAGGCTGACCGTGGTGGTCGTACCTCCGTCCTCACGGACCGTACGGGAGACGTCGTGGCCGTACGTCGAGTCGTTGATCACCGCGACGCCGTAACCGGGTTCGCCGATATGCACCCAGCGGTGGCCGGAGACCTCGAAGCGGGCCGCTTCCCAGCTGGTGTTGGTGTGGGTGGGGCGCTGGACGTGTCCGAACTGGATCTCCGCGGAGGAGTGCGGGGCGCGGATGTCGACCGGGAAGCCCGCCTTGAGGATCTTCTCGGCCTCGTGCCAGTCGATCTCGGTCTCGACGTCGATGCGGGGGCTGTCGGCGCGGAGAGTGATCGTCTGGGTGATCTTCGAGCCCTTGCCGAACGATCGCTCCACGCGGATCGCGCCGAGCAGGGGGTCCTGCTCCACGACCGTGATCGACTCGGCGTCCAGGAGGTCCGTGTAGCGGTTCTTGTAGTGCTTGTCGATGTCCCAGGCGTCCCAGTAGTTGGGCAGGTCGCTGTGCAGGCGGAGGAGGTTGCCCTTGTCGGCGAGGACTTCGCGGTCGGCCCGCAGATCGTGGACGGAGGCGAGGGTTCCGTCGTCGGCCAGCTCGACGCGGACGAGGCCGTTGTCGAGGGTGCGGTCGGTCACCGCCACGCTGTGGTCGGGGCGGGTGTTGCCCAGGGGCGCGCTGCCGTTCGCCGGAACCCTCACGTACGTGGACTCGCCCTCGGCCGTCCGCACCACCTCGGCCCGGTCGAACGGACCGGTGTTGAAGGCCCGGGCCTCGCCCGTGCCCAGCGCTGCCAGAGCCTCCCCCGTCACCGCCTCCAACTCCCCCGCCACCCGCGCATACTCCGACTCCGCCTCCCGATGCACCCACGCGATCGACGACCCCGGCAGGATGTCGTGGAACTGGTGGAGCAGGACCGTCTTCCACAGGCGGTCGAGCTGCTCGTACGGGTAGGAGTAGCCCGGCGCGTGCAGCGCGGCGGTCGTCGCCCACAGCTCGGCCTCGCGCAGCCGGTGTTCGCTGCGGCGGTTGCCCTGCTTGGTGCGGGCCTGGGTGGTGTAGGTGGCGCGGTGCAGCTCCAGGTAGAGCT